>JBBRUE010000404.1:0-6500 GCA_038248085.1 Myxococcales bacterium
CACCGGCACCCGCTGGTGCACGGCGACACGCTGTGGCTCTTCGAGGCGCTGCTGGTGTTCCTCGAGGCGCCGCCCTCACAGCACGACGAACTCGAAGCGCGGGTGGACGAGGATCCCGACGACGCCGGGCGCGTGCAGGTCTGGGCCGATTGGTTGCTCGAACACGGCGACCCGCTCGGGGAGCACCTGCTGGCGGAGCGCCCGGCGGACTTCGTGCTCGATGGCCTGCACCCGCTCGTCAAGGAGGGCCGGCTCGAGCTGACCTGGCGCCACGGGCTCATCCACACCGCGCGGGTGCGCTGCATCAACGACGCGACGTACAGCGACGTCGAGCTGGTGGCGCGGCTGCTCTCGCTGAAGGTCGCGCGGTGGACCCGCGAGCTAACGGTCGATCTCGCGACGTGGGTCGTGCCGAGCGCGAGCCGCATTCAGCAAGACGCGGCGGCGGTCTTACGGGCGTTGCTGACCGGGCCCCACCTCCCGCGGCTCGAGCAGTTGTCGTTCGGGTATTTCACCGAGGGGCTGCCCGACGCGTCGTTTCTGCCGGCGCTCTTCGACCGGCTCGGCCCGCGGTTCCCGCACCTCGAGACCTCGCCGCGAACCCTGATGCACCCCGTCAAGCGTGCGTGGTTGGAGATCGTTCACGTGCCGCCCGGGTTCGACTTCCATGCCCCGAGCGCCCTGGGTGGGCGGATCCCGCTCGAGGCCGGGGTGTGGGTCGGGAGCTCGACGCCCGGCCAGTTGCGCGCCCTCGCTCCGGGCGTAGCGCGGTCGACGGCAGAGCAGGCGTTCCTGGTGCGGCAGCAGGCGCCCCAGTGGTGCCTCATTCCGCTCGAGGGTGGCGTGTTGCTCAACGGGAGGCCCGCGGTCGAGACGCGCTTGCTGCCCGGTGACGTGATCGACGAACCGCGTGGGTTGCGGTTTCGATTCTCGACGGCGTAGCGCTGCGGCGACGCGCAAGCGCGCTGAGGATCGGCTCATCGCCGCAGGGAGTCAGGACCTCGAGCGTCGCGGTGCCCTCGCCATGAATCGTCATGCTGTGCCGCTCGAGAGAAGCCGGCTGCCCCCAGCACGCTCAGTCCCGCCGTCCGGCGACACGCCTTCGCCGGTTGCGCGTGGAACAGGATCGCGGAGACGGCGAGGCCGACGAGCAGGGCCAGTCCTTCGAGCAAAGCACGGACCGGCGGTCGCTCGGGTTCAAGCTCGCCGCAGAAACCCGTCGATGGTGCTGGCGAGATCACGCCCGTCCGCGATCGCCCAGACGATGAGCGACGCACCGCGTGACGAGTCGCCTCCAGCGAAGACGCTTGGAACGCTGGTCGAGAAGTCCTTCCCGACCTTCACGTTTCCGCGCGCGTCGAGCTCGACGCCGAGCTGCGCGTTCACCTCTCGGCCATCGGCCCCGAGGAATCCCATGGCCTGGATCAAGAGATCGACCTCGACCCGCTGCTCGTTCCCGGGGTTCTGCACGTCGACCCAGTGCAATGCGGTGAGCTGCCCGTCTTGTCCCTCCAGGCGCGTGGTGCGACGGGCGAACACCCGTTCCCCACCCTCCTCCTGGCTCGACGAGGTGCGGAAGATCATCGGCCACTGCGGCCAGGGGTTCCGCTCACTGCGCCCCGGCGGAGGAGCGCCCATCAGTTCGACCTGCATCACCGACGCGGCGCCCTGGCGGTTCGCGGTGCCCACACAGTCGGAGCCCGTGTCGCCGCCGCCGAGGATCACCACGCGCTTGCCCTTCGCGATCGCCGGGCCGCCCCGGTTCTGCGCCTCGAGGTAGTCCATCGCCTGCATCACGCCGCGCAGCTCGACGCCCGGGAGTTCGAGCGCACGGGGCCGCTGCGCCCCGATCGCGATCACCACCGCGTCGTGTCCCGAGCGAAGGTCCTTCCACGTCGGAGACCGGCCGACGTCGACGCCGGTGCGGAAGAGGATTCCCTCCGCTTCCAGGATCGCGACCCGGCGATCGATCACCGACTTCTCCATCTTGAAGTCGGGGATCCCATAGCGAAGCAAACCGCCGAGGCGATCGGCCCGCTCGAAGACCGTCACCTCGTGACCGAACCGGTTCAGCCGCGACGCCGCCGCCAGCCCCGCAGGGCCCGAGCCGACGACCGCCACCCGCTTGCCAGTTCGCGTCGCTGGCAGCCGGGGCACGACCCAGCCTTCGCTGAACGCGCGCTCGATGATCTCCTTCTCGAGCTGCTCGATGGTGACGGCGTCCTGGTCGATGGCCAGCACGCACGCGACTTCGCAAGGGGCCGGACACAACCGCCCGGTGAACTCGGGGAAGTCGTTGGTGGTGGACAGCACTTCCCAGGCTTGCCGCCACCGGCCCGCGTACACGTGCTCGTTGAAGTCGGGGATCACGTTCCCCAGCGGGCACCCCTGGTGACAGAACGGAACGCCGCAGTCCATGCAGCGGCCCGCCTGGCGCTTCGCCTCCTCGGGCGCGAGCGGGAGCACGAACTCCCGCCGGTCCTTCAGGCGCTCGTCGACCGGGCGCTTGTCCGGGGTCTGACGATCCCACTCCATGAAGCCGGTTGGCTTGCCCATGGGGTCAGCTCTCCTTTCCGCCGACGGCACGCAGCCGCGGAGGACTCGACGCGGGCGGACGCAGCCGCTGGGCGCGCCGGGCCTGCAGCACTTTGCGGTAGTCGGTGGGCATCACCTTCACGAACGACGCGACGAGGTGTTCCCAGTTGTCGATCACCCGCTGGGCGAGCGGGCTGCGCGTCAGCCGCAGGTGGCTCTCGATGAGCCCGTACACGAGCCAGATCTCCGACTCGTCGACCAGTGACTCGAGCTCGACCATCTCGAGGTTGCAGCGCGGCTTGAAGGTGCGCGCGCGGTCGAGGACGTAGGCGGTGCCTCCGCTCATACCGGCGGCGAAGTTGCGGCCGGTCGGGCCGAGCACCACCACCACGCCGCCCGTCATGTATTCGCAGCCGTGATCACCGATGCCCTCGACGACTGCCTTGGCGCCCGAGTTGCGCACCGCGAAGCGCTCGCCCGCGACCCCCGCGAAGTACGCCTCGCCGTCGGTCGCGCCGTAGAGAACGGTGTTGCCGACGATCACGTTCTCTTCGGGGACGAAGGTCGAGCCCTGCGGCGGGTGCACCACCACGCGGCCGCCAGAGAGGCCCTTGCCCACGTAGTCATTCGCTTCGCCCTCGAGTTCCAGAGTGACGCCGCGACACAGGAACGCGCCGAAGCTCTGGCCCGCGGACCCGCGCAACTTGATGTGCAGCGAGTCGTCGGCGAGGCCACCGGCTCCGTGCCGGCGCACCAGCTCACCCGAGAGCATCGCCCCGACCGCGCGGTGGGAGTTCGACACCGGCACCACCGCCGACGCGTCGCGCGGCCGCACGAGCAACTGGTGATCGAGGTGGCCGGAGATGTCCTTCTTCTGCGGCGTCGTGCAGCAGCGCGGCCCGTTCTGCGGCGGTTGCAGCATCGGCGTGAGGTCGAGCTTGCGGGCCTTCCAGTGCGTGACGTCCTTGCGCTGCCGGAGCCACTCGACCCGTCCCACCAGTTCCTCGAGCTTGCGCGCCCCGAGCTGGGCCATGCGGCGGCGCAGCCCCTCGGCGATCATGAGGAAGAAGTGCACCACGTCGTCCACGCGCCCGTGAAAGTGCTCCCGGAGCTTCGGGTCTTGCGTGGCGATGCCGACCGAGCAGGTGTTGAGGTGGCACTTCCGCAGCATCACGCAGCCTTCGACGATGAGGCTGGCCGTGGCCATGCCGAACTCCTCGGCCCCGAGGAGCGTGGCGATCAGCACGTCGCGCGACGTGCGCAGGCCTCCGTCGACCTGCAGGCGAATGCGATCGCGCAGGCCGTTCATCACCAGCACCTGTTGCGCCTCCGCCAGCCCGAGTTCCCACGGGAGCCCGGCGTGCTTGATCGACGAGACCGGTGACGCGCCGGTGCCACCCTCGTAGCCCGAGATGGTCACCCCACCCGCCCCGGCCTTGGCGACGCCTGCCGCGATGGTGCCGACGCCAACCTCGCTGACCAGCTTCACGCTTACCCGCGCCGCGGGGTTGACCGACTGCAGGTCGTAGATGAGCTGGGCGAGATCTTCGATCGAGTAGATGTCGTGGTGCGGCGGCGGCGAGATCAAGGTCACGCCCGGCGTCGACCAGCGCACCTTCGCGATGCGCTC
Organism: Myxococcales bacterium; assembly: GCA_038248085.1. Classification (GTDB taxonomy): domain Bacteria; phylum Myxococcota; class Myxococcia; order Myxococcales; family Myxococcaceae; genus Archangium_A. The sequence continues at coordinate 4,166 of JBBRUE010000404.1, forward strand.
ATCCACCTTGTGGCCCGGGAGCTGCCCGCCCTCGCCCGGCTTGGCGCCCTGGGCGACCTTGATCTGCAGCTCGTCGGCCTGGACCAGATACTCGGTGGTGACGCCGAAGCGCGCCGAGGCCACCTGCTTGATGGCGCTGCGCCGCGAGTCACCGTTGGGGTCCTTCACGTAGCGCCGCGACTCCTCGCCGCCTTCTCCGCTGTTCGAACGCGCGCCGAGGCGATTCATCGCGATGGCGAGCGTCTCGTGGGCTTCGGCGCTGATCGACCCGAAGGACATCGCGCCGGTGAGGAACCGCTTCACCAGCTCGGTGGCCGGTTCCACTTGCTCGAGCGCGACAGGCTTGGCTTGCGAGGCGTCGACCTCCATCAGTCCGCGGAGGAGCGAGGGATCCCCGTCCTCCTCGTCGGCGAGGCGCTCGTATTCTTCGAAGAGCTTCGGATCGTGGGCCCGCGTCGCCGCCTGGAGCTTGGCGATGGTGTCCGGGTTCCACTTGTGGCGCTCACCGTTCCGCCGCCACTGGTAGGCGCCCCCGGTGAAGGGCACACCCAGCTCGTCGACGGCGATCGAATCGAACCCGCGGTCGTGGCGCTGGCGCACCTCGTGACCCAGCTCGGCCAACCCGACGCCCTCGATGCGTGACGGCGTGCCGGTGAAGTAGCGATCGATCAACGCGCGCTCGAGACCGACGGCCTCGAAGATCTGGGCACCGCGGTACGACTGCACCGTCGAGATGCCCATCTTCGACATCACCTTGAGCAGCCCCTCGTTGATCGCCTTGATGTAGTTCTTCGTGGCGACTTTCGGATCGGGGCCCGACAACGAATCGATGGCCAGCCAGGGGTTCACCGCGGCGGCACCGAAGCCGATCAGCAACGCGAAGTGATGCACCTCGCGCGCCTCGGCGGTCTCGATCAGGAGCCCCGTGTGCCGGCGGATGCCGTCCCTCACCAACCGTTGGTGCACCGCGCTCAAAGCGAGCAACGCGGGAATGGGCATGCGCCGCGCATCGACTCCGCGATCGCTGAGGATCAACACGTCGGCGCCCTCTTCGACCGCCGCCACGGCCGCGTCACACAGCCGCGCCACCGCGTCCTCCAGCTCGCCAGAGTAGGTGATCGGCAGCACCCGGGGCTCGAACACGCCCAACGAGCGCATCGCCTTGAGCCGCGCGACGTGCTCGTTGTCGAGGATCGGCCCGGGGAGCGCCAGCCGGTGACACTGCTCCGGCGTCTCGTCAAAGGTGTTGCCGTCGGGGCCGATGCTGGTGGCCAGCGACATCACCATCGACTCGCGGATGGGGTCGATCGGCGGGTTGGTCACCTGCGCGAAGAGCTGGTGGAAGTAGTCGAACAGCGACGGCGCCCGGTCACTGAGCACCGCCAGCGGCGTGTCGTTGCCCATCGACCCGGTGGGCTCCTTGGCCGTCTCGGCCATCGGGGCGATCAGCAGCCGGAGATCCTCGTCGGTGTAGCCGAAGGCCCGCTGCAGCCGCATGAGTTCCTCCCCGGCCGGGCCCACGGGCGCGTCGGCCTCCGGGAGTTCCTCGAAGGTGAACACGTTGCGGTCGAGCCACTTGCGGTACGGCCAGCGGTTGACGATCTCGTTCTTCACCTCGGCGTCTTCGAGGATGCGGCCTTCGTCGGTGTCGACGAGGAACATGCGACCCGGCTGGAGGCGGCCCTTGCGCACCACCTGCTCCGGCGGCACGTCGATCACCCCCGCCTCGGAGGCGAGGATCACCCGGTCGTCCCGCGTCACCACGTAGCGCGCCGGGCGCAGGCCGTTGCGGTCGAGCGTCGCACCCACGAGGTGGCCGTCGGTGAAGGTGATCGCCGCCGGGCCGTCCCACGGCTCCATCAGCGAGCTGGAGAACTCGTAGAAGGCGCGGCGCGCGTCGTCCATGTCGGGCTGGCCGCTCCACGCCTCGGGGATCATCAACATCATCGAGTGGGCCAGCGAGCGACCACCCAGGGTCAGCAGCTCGAGCATGTTGTCGAACTGCGCCGAGTCGCTCTTCCCCGGCACGATGATCGGGTGGAGCCGATCGAGGGTGCCACCGAACTTCGCCGACTGCAGCAGCGAGCGCCGGGAATGCATCCAGTTCCGGTTGCCCTGCACGGTGTTGATCTCCCCGTTGTGCGCGATGAAGCGGAACGGCTGCGCGAGATCCCACGTGGGGAAGGTGTTGGTCGAGAACCGCGAGTGCACCACCGCGATCGCGCTGACGAGATTGGGGTCGCGCAGGTCACCGTAGAACTCCGGCAGTTGCGAAGGCAGCAGCAGGCCCTTGTAGACGATGGTCTCCGCCGAGAGCGACGCGACGTGGAAGCGG
>JBBRUE010000405.1:0-6489 GCA_038248085.1 Myxococcales bacterium
AATCTTCTTCTGGAGCGCTGCGAAGTCCTTCAGCTTCGACACGTGGAACGGAAGGGGGCCGCGGTGCTTGAACTTCAGCACCACGAGCAAATCCCAGACGACGCCCATCGCCGTCTTTCGCTCTTCGTAGGTGGGGGTGATGGACCTGTCGTAGGCAGCCGGCACCATTGAGAACAGGTGCTCGGCCGCGGCCTTGATGGTCTTCTCCATCGCCTGCTGCGGCTTCCGGGTGAGGGAGATTGGCAGCGTGGCCTGGAACCGCAGGAAGTGAACTTCGTTCGACATGGTTACCTCGGGAGGATGATGCGGGGAATTGCGTCGTCCGGCGTCTCGATGACCGGCTCGTGCGACATGAACTTCCGGTAGTCCGGCAACTGGACCTTCCGTGCCTCGATGAAGTCCAGAATCTCGCCGGCAGCAGTCATCGACTGAACCTGCTGCTCGAAGCGGCTGCGCAGGTGCTCTGCCGTCCAGAGCTTCTGCTTCATCTTCCGGGGCACCATCTTCCAGTGCTCGACGCAGAGCAGATCGCCGATCGCCTTCTTCCGGCGCGCGCAGGTCTTCAGGGTGCATTCCATTGGCTCGGGTCGGCTCACAGCAGCGGCTCCTGTACGGCCTTCGTGGTCGGGGGCTCGTTCATCACCATCGCGCTCGGCCCGTGGAAGGGCAGCGTGAAATGCATGTTCGCCTTCCCGTACTGGTTCTTGCAGACGATCATCTTCAACTCGGACTTCTCTCGGTCTAACTCCCACATCAGAGCTACCCGGCTCATCTTCTCGAAGGCGCTGGAGTTCATGAAGTCGTGCTGGGTGAACGGGTAGACCGCTCCAGGCTTCAGGTGCTGCGCCACGAGCACCGGCGTCCCGGTCGTCTTCGCGAGGTTCCGCAGGTCCTGCAAGCCTTCCTGAATCATCAGGTCGTACCGGCCGAACCCCTTCGAGTCCTCGCCCAGCCGAATCTCACCGAAGTGGTCGACGACGACGAACTTCGCGCCACGGTTCAGCACCGCGTCTCGCGCCGCCTGCACAATCTCCGAGGGCGACAGCGCGCCGCGATCGTCGATCTCCACGAGGTTCTCGTAGGCCGACATCGCCTGCTCGGCATGGCGAATCAGGTCCTCCTGCTCCATCGTGAGCTCGCGGTTGCGGAGGATGAATTGCGCCAGACCCGACTCCATCGCGAGGGTCCGGTAGGCCAGCCACGTCTCCTGGTCCTCCAGCGAGAAGATGCACGCCTTGTGTCCCTGCTGCGCAACGTTGAGCAGCATCCGCAACAGCAGCGCCGACTTCGCGTTGCCACCGTGCGCGCCGACCACCATCAGCGTCGGGTACAGGCCGCCAACGATGCGATCCCATTCCTTCAGCCCTGTGGGAATCACCGGCGTTCCGGTCCCCTCCTTCACCCGAACCATTTCCATCCGCGCCGCCGCACGGGCCTCGCCGAGGGTCCGCCAGTTCGCAGACCGCGAGAGGGTGATGCGGGCGATCGCCGCGGTCGCGTTCGACAGCAGCACCGCAGGGTCCTCGTTCGACTCGGCCTGATGGGCGAGCTCCCTGCCGAAGCGGAGAATCTGCCGTCGGAGGGTGAGCTTCCGCAGGTCCTGCGCCACGCCCCGAATCGTCGAGGCGACCAGCATCGAGACGCCCACTTCCAAACAGCGAGACGCCAGCGCCGGCATCTTGCCTCGGTCGTCCGGCTTCATCCGCGTGGCAGCTCGGTAGAAGTCCGCCGCCTCGCCGTCGAACAGCAGGCCCATCTGCGCCGTCCAGATGTTCGCGTGCAGGGGGTTGTGGAAGTCCTCGGTAGTGAGGCCACTTCGCTCTGCCGCGTTCTTCGCCTCCGCCACGTCAAGAGCCGACACGTCCGCCAGCGTTGCCAGCACGCGAAGCTCGAGCGAGTGGTCGTAGAGGGTGCTCTCAGGCGCCATACAGGTCACCCTTCGGAGCAGGGGCCACCACACCCGCCGACTTCCCGAACGAATTCACCCGCTGGACAAACTGAGCAATCGAATGCGTGCCGGGGTAGCCCTTCATCTTCAGGCACTCTTCCCACTTGGTCAGCAGGTCGGCCGTCGGGTGGGGACCCAGCGTCGCCAGCAGCCGCTTCACGGCCATCGCGTCGACCGGCCCCTGGTGCTGGTACGGCCGCCCCATCACCGACTCGAACCGCTTGGTCAACTCGGCCGTGAGGTGCTTCTGCGCCATGCCCAGCGCCGTCGGCCCTGCTTCCGCTTTCGGCAGGTGGAGGGCGAGGCTCGTCTTTGCGAACTTGCGCAGCACTTCCCCGAGGTCGTCTACTAACTCTTCGAGGTCAGAAACCCGCTTCTTCAGTGCAGCCGCTTCGAGGTCGTCCATTCCGGCAACATGCGCACGCGTTGACTGCCTGTCAAGTCTTCGCGGGAATCTCAGGCGCAGGCCGCCTCGCAGCCTGCCAGTCGCGCTCGTCTACCTTCCCGCCCGTCATTCGCTTGATTTGCATCGCCAGCGCGAGAGACGGCTTCCGCTCGCCGCTGAGCAGCCTGGAAGCGGTGGCCGGCGAGATGGCGGGGTTGGCTCGGCGACAGAAGTCTGCGGCCGATTCGTTCTTTTCGCGGAGATAGGTGGAAAGCTTCATTCGTAGAACATACAACGCGCGCAGTAGTTGACAACGAGCAAGCCGGACCCATTATCTCCCTGTCGCCGGCTTGGTGTCGGGACAACACGAGGAACACATGATCCTGAAAGCGAAGTACGCCCTCCGTGGCGAGCACGTCCACGCCTCCCTCTACTGCGGTCCCGAGGTCGGCAACCTGGCGCACGTCGGGTCGACTGCAATGCGGCAGAGTGAGTGGGACCATTTCATCACGACGCTGGCTGCTGGCTCTGGCCTGCCCTACCCCGGCGAAGTCCCGGGCTTCGAGAAGGTGGTGCTCGTGAACGAAGCTGGGCAGGTGACAGAGGTGTGCCGTGGATGAGGCCTCGCGGAAGGCGCGTCGCATCGGCGGCTCATCGATCGCCGGCATCCTGAAGAAGTCGAAGTGGCGGACCCCTCTCGACGTGTACCTCGAGCTCACCGACCCGGCCTCGCAGGTGGAGCGCTCTGGCGAGGACATCGACCGCGGCAACTTCCTCGAGCCTGCCATCCGTGAATGGGCCAGCAAGAAGACCGGCCTCCAGTTCCTCAAGCCCGCGTCCCCCGTGCTGACGCTGCCGGAGTGGGATTGGGCGACCGTTTCACCCGACGGCCTCAACATCGTCGGGGAGAAGGTCGGGACGCTCCTTGAAATCAAGGCGCCACGCCGAGACGACGCGCTGTTCTGGGGTGAGCAGGGGACCGACGAGGTGCCCAACGACGCCCTCTTCCAGACTCACTGGGGGATGATGGTCGCGAACGCCGAGGCCGGCGTCGTGGCGGCCCTCATCGGCGGCGAGCTGCGCATCTACCGGGTGAAGCGCGACCGTGAGTTCGAGGGGAAGCTGCTCGCTCGGGCGAAGGACTTCGTGGAGCAGTTCGTTCTTCCGCGCGTTCCCCCGCCGGCTGAGTACGGGGACGAGGCGAACATCCGCTACCTCCACCCCAACAACGTGAAGCCCCATCGCGAGTGGGCCAGCCTCTCACCTCAAGAACAGGTGGTGGTGGAGTCGTACCTCACAGCCTGGCGGGCGCGAAAGGACGCGACGGACATCGAAGACCAGTGGAAGCCCGTCGTTGAGCAGATGATTGCCGATGCCGATGGCATCACCCTCCCTGCCGGCCGCATCGACTGGAAGGTGAACGGCTCGGCGTCGACGAAGTGGAAGCAGCTGGCCGAGTCCCTGATGCAGGGCATGCCAGACGAAGAGAGGCAGAAGCTGGAGCAGCAGTTCGCGGGGAAGCCGAATCGGCCCCTCGTGCCCCGACCGAAGTGAACCCCAACCGAAGGAAGACCCGATGACCAAGAAAGTGAAGCAGCTCGAAGACGGAACGTTGGTGCTGGAGACGGTGAGCATGAAGCTGCCGGTGAAGCTCGATCAGGAGACGTTCGGCACGCAGGGCCTGAGGCTGGCGAACCAGCTCCAGCAGCAGGGCGAGTTCGAGGACGAGGCGAAGAGGCAGCGGGATGTGCTTAAGAAGCAGGGCGACCGCATCCAGGCCGACATCGACGCGACGGCGCAATCCATCCGCACGGGCGTGATGCAGGGTGACGTGTTGGTCGAGATCCGGGCCGACTTCGCCAAGGGTTTCGCCGAGTTCGTTCGGCTCGACACCGGGGAGACGCTGACGAAGCGGCAGCTCACCGACAACGAGCGGCAGCAGCGTCTGGTGTTCAACATCGAGGGCACCGACAAGGCGGCCGACAAGGCCATCGAGGAAGGCACCGCGCCGATCATCGACATCAACGCCCTCGCGAAGCCGGTGGGCGAAATGACGAAGGGAGAGAAGGCGGCCCTCGCGGCGGAAGCCAACAAGCCGCAGGCGGATGAACCCTCGGCGGACGCGTGAGCGACTGGCTTCGCGACGCGCTGGCCAACTTCCACCACGCGTGTCGCGAAGCTGGGCACCCGCTGGTCGAAGCCTTCTTAGTGGTTGAGGGCCTGCCGTTCGCCTCGACTCACACGTACACGCGACCCGGCACGGATGAGCACCGGAGCGAATTGACGCGCATCAGCTGCTACCCACACCTCAACCCGCCGCACGGATATGAAAATGGAACCGACCCCCGAAGCACCGAAGGAAGCGGCCCCGCTGGCGAAGCGCGACACCAGCCCGGTGGGGCTCATCATGGAGCAGGTGGCGTTCCAAAGGATCAAGATCGAACGGCTGCTGCCGTCGTGGATGAACACGGAGCGCTTCCTCACGCAGGTCAGGACGGCGCTGACGGTGGGGGACCCCTACAAGCTGAAGAAGCTTCAGGAGTGCTCCCCGGCGTCGGTGGTGGGGGCGGTGCTGACGGCGGCTGAGCTCGGGCTGGACCCGTCCGGGCGGCTCGGAAGCGCCTACCTCGTGCCCTACGGCGCCGACTGCCAGCTGATTCCCGGCTACCGGGGCCTCATCGACTTGGCGGTGCGTAGCGGCTTCGTGAAGTCGATCAACGCGTGGGTCGTCCACGAGAAGGACCTCTTCACAGTGGTCAACGGGAAGCTGCCGCGCCACGTGCCCTTCATGCCGAAGTTCGGCGAGGACTCGAAACCCGGCCCCGTCTACGCGGCGTGGATGCGGGCACAGCTTCGAGGCGGTGGAGTCGAGTCGTTTGTGATGACGCGGGCGGACATCGAGAAGGTGAAGGACCGGTCGGCGGCTGTGAAGTTCGCGCGTTCCAACCCGACAAACCCCCGGGCGCAGCAGTCGCCCTGGTTCACCGACGAAGAGGCGATGCAAATGAAGACCGTGATTCGCCGAGGCATCAAGCTCCTGCCGCTGTCGCCGACGGGCGGCCTCAATACCGAGCTCGAGCGCTTCTCCAAGGCGCTGGATGTCGATGACTCGGAAGAGGCAGACTTCGTGGAGGCCGACGCAGAAGCCCCGCCTCCGAAGACCTCGAAGACTGAGCAGATGAAGAAGGACATCTAGAAACGCGCACCGGGGTAGCCCTGTCGTTCCTCTGGGGCTGCTTCACACCAACGGCTGGCCCGGCCGGCGCGCCAAGGGCGCAACATTGGAGGCCCGACGCGACTTCGCCCCCAGTCGCGTCGGGCCTCTTCTTTTGCGCCCGGTCACGACTTCCGGCATTCTGTGTGGCATGCGAAAGATCGCCACCCTTCTCTCGGTCGTTGCCGCCCTGGTTTTTGCCCACGTGCTCCATGCGTCGGAAGCAGAGGCAGCCGACTACCCGGCCTTCCCGGACGGTGGCTGCAACGTCGCAATCACCGACGGCGGGTCGACCGTCACCATCGACACCTACCGAACCAGCGGCTGGAACGCCTCGTTCGCCGTGTCCGGTGCAGCGGTTTGTTACAAGTTCTGCGAGGACAGCACGGGCACCCTCCCCGCCACGTGCGCCGCCAACCGGGCGATGTGTCCAGGTGGCCCCCTCAAGGAGGGCGTGACCTACGACATCGCCGTGCCGAACAGCATGCGGTGGCTCTCGTTCACCTCGGCTGACGCAGGCACCGGACTCCAGGTGTGCGTCGGCGTCGTCACCCCGTAACCGAGGCCACCCATGAAACGATGGCGCTCCTTCCTCGCCGTGCTGGGGGTTGCCTCGGTAACCGCCGTCGGCTACTTCGTCACCTTCCAGTCGGACGACGGTCAGCAACACAACCTGCTCGAGCCGCGGGGGCGCACTGATCGCGGCCGGCTCGGTCGTGACGGAGTGGCTGGCTCGCCGGCCGCCTCCTACGCCTTCTTCGAGTTCGCTCCGGCTGACGGCGCAGGGATGGGCTCCGCGTGCGCCTGCACGACGCCAACGGGCGCGAAGGGCGAGGTGATGACCTTCTCTCGCGCATCGACCGCCTGGTGCACGAAGGGCAACGAGACGAGTGCCATCGCGGACGGGGACCTCGTCGAGTGCGCCAGCGGCCAGTCTCGTGT
>JBBRUE010000406.1:0-6480 GCA_038248085.1 Myxococcales bacterium
GACCCAGGGTCCCCTCGCGTCGGCGGTGCACGCCACCTGCGCGTATCCCGGGCTCTTCCAGGCGGTGCGCCGGGAAGGACACCTGCTGTGGGACGGAGGCATCGTCGACAAGGCGCCGGCCCTCGCCCTCTCCGAGTCGCCGCTGGGCCGCGAGCTCGACGTGCTGCTGGTGCACTTCCTTCCGAGCCGCGACGGCGCGAAGGAGCCGACCGGCGCCCTCGCCTACGCCAGCGGCATGGCCAGCGGCTTCGCGGCGATCCGCAAGGATCACTTTCGCCTGCAGCTCGCGTTGCTCGAGGCCCGCGGCGTCGAAGTCCACGTCGTCACCTCGCGGCTGCCGCCGGTGTCGCCGAAAGAGATGCATCGGGGGCCTGACGCGGTGAAGGCGGGCCGCGAGTCGGTGCTCGCCGCCCTCGAGCGTCCGCCGGCGCGATGGACGGGCGAAGACTGATTCCCCGTGAGGGGCTGTCAGCGCAACGAACACGGTGGACTGACGAGGGATGACACTGTCTCCTCCCGGGCGAACCAGGTGTCGAAGGTGCTGACCCATGCGTGACCCCCTCACCCGCCGCAGCCGACTCGGAGCCGCCACGATCACGGCCCTCGTCGTGGCGACCGCCCTCTTCATGCGCGCGCCCGTCCGGCCCGCTGAGCCACCCGAGTCGATGCGACGCACCCTCTTCGACGAGATCGTCCGCGAAGAGCCTGCCGCCCGCGAACGCGCCCGCGACGACTGGGCCCACCACCGCTGGTCTCAACTCGACGCCTTCGGCGCCTTCGAGCACGAGCGCGTCACCAGGCTCGCCGGCGAAAAGGGCCTCACGTCGCAGGACCTGCTGTTGATCGTCGACGACGGCTTGCGAAGTGGCTGGCCGGGCCCCGACGGCAAGCCCCTCGACGTCACCACCGTTCCGCTCAAGCCGCGCGCGATGGACTGACCATGTTCACGCGATTCCCCCGACAGCTCGCGCGGCTGGCCCGCAACCCGGCGACGCGCTGGCTCTTCTTCTCCGCCCTGGCCGCCCTCGCTGCCGCGCCGTACCTCCTCAGCGCCGGAGCGTTCAACGCCTTCCGCGACGCCCAGGTGTTGTGGCTCTACGAAGACTCCGCGCGTCGCAGCGTGCTCGACTTCGGGCAATTCCCCCTCTGGAACCCCGAGTTCTGCGGCGGCCTCCCCTCGCTGGGCACTCCGCAATCGCGCTTCGCGGCGCCGACGTTTCTCCTCACGCTGCTCTTCGGGACGACGCGCGCCGAGCCGCTGACGATCTTCGCGATGGTGTTGATCGCGCTCTTTGGCGCGCACCGCTTCGCGCGGGAACATGGTGCCGGGCACCTCGGCGCGACGCTCGCCGCCCCGATCTTCGGCCTGATGGGCGTCTTCGCCTGCGCGCCGTTCCTCGGCTGGTTCGGGTTCCTCGGGTTCGCGCTCCTGCCGTGGGTGCTGGTGGGCGTGCGCCAGGCCGCGCGTGGCGAACCGCGGGGCGTCGTGCTCGTCGCGCTGAGCACCGCGTTCATGGTCGGCTTTGGCGGCACCTATGTCGCCCCCATCTCGCTGGTGGCCTGTGCCCTCGAACTGCTGGTGCTCGCGCTGCGCCGTCGGCGCCTCGACCTGAAGACCCTTGCGTTCGCCGCGCTCCTCGCGATCGGGCTCTCCGCAGTCCGGCTCTGGCCGGTGTGGGAAGAGTTGCAGCGCGGACCGCGCGTCATCGCGGGGACCTCGGCGCTCAGCGTCCAGGCGTTGGGCGGCAGCCTCTTCGGCACCTGGCCGGTGTTCACCAACGAAGCCTGGTACCTCGTCACCATCCCCGGAGCCGTGGTGGCCGTGCTCGCCCTGCTGCGCAGGCGCGCGTGGTGGCTCGGGGGAATGCTGTCGATCTGGCTGTGGCTCGCGGCTGGGAACGCGGCGAGCCCCTCGCTCTACGCACTGCTGCGGAGGCTCCCCGTGTTCGTGTTGTTGCGGAACTCGGAACGATTCCTGGTGCCGGCCGCGCTCGCGATGTCCGTGGGCGCTGCGCTCGCGTTGACCCACGCCGCGGGGCGCCTGCGCCTGCGCAAGCCCCACCGCCTCGCCCGGCCGCTCTGGTTCCTCGCGCTCGCGGGGATCGTGCTCGCCGTGCCCTGGCTCGCCCACAACTTCACCCTCGCCGCCTCGAAGCGCACGCTCACGGCGCCGCCTCGCGAAGCGCTGCGGCCCTTTCACCAGGGGCGGGGAAACCGCTGGTCCGCCGCCTCCTTCGGGCCGATGTCGCGCGGCTCGTTGGCCTGCTGGGAAGCCTACGGTGTCCCCCAGTCACCGAAGCTGCGCGCCGATCTCCAGCAGGAGTCCTGGCTCGTCGACCCCGCGGCCGGGACCCTCGAGGAGCGCCGTTGGTCCCCCCAGCGGCTCGATTTCCACCTCGCCCTCGAGCGCCCCGCCCGGCTCGTCATCAACCAGAACTACCACCGCGGATGGAAGAGCGAGATCGGCACCGTGACGAGCGCCGACGGGCTGCTCGCGGTCGACGTCCCCGTGGGCCAGCACGACGTCTCGCTCCGCTTCGAACCAGTCTCGGCCGTCGGCGGGGCGTGGGTGTCGCTCCTCGCGCTGGCCGTGGTGTTGGCGTGGACGCGGCGCCCCTGGGCGACGGCGCAACGGCTGGCGGGTGCCCTGGCGCCGCTGCTTGCGGGAGCGGTGATCGCCGCGACCTCCACGGAGCCCCCGTTGCCGCTGGCCACCCCGACGGGCCCTGAAGGAGAAGCCCTGATCGCCGACGCGCCGCCTCCCGACGCCAGGCCGCTGCGGGTGCGGTTCGGGGCCGACGTGCTGCTCGACGCCGTGGTGCTCCAACGACGAGAAGAGGACGGCCGCGTTCGACTCGAGCTCGACTGGTCGCGCGGGAGCTCGGTCAACCCGCGCCTCGGCGTCTTCGTGCACGTCGAGCCCGGCACGCTCAAGCGCATCACCGCCGATCACCTGCAGGTCTCCGATGCGCTCTACCTCGAGCAGATCCCACTCGGGAAAATCGGCCGTGACATCATGCTCATCGACGTGCCTGCGGCCAAGCGGGGCCAGCAGTGGAACGTCTGGGTCGGCCTGTGGGAAATGCGCGGCTCGGGCGAGCGCATTCGCGTGACCGAGCCCAACGGCGCCCAGGTTACGGAGGATCGCGTGCTCGTCGGCACCCTCGCCGTCCCGTAGGGCTACCGCGCGTAGCGCTGGTGCTCGACGAGCAGGCACCGGTCCTGCACCACGTCGATGCCCGCCTCGACCAGCCGCTTCGCGGCCGCGTCGTTGCGGATGCCGAGCTGAAACCAGACCGCCTTCGGCTTCTTGGCGATCAGATCTTCGAGGTGCTGATCGATGTCCTGCGGCCGCCGGAACACGTCGACCAGGTCGAGTTCGCCGGGGATCGCGGCGATCGTCCGGTACACCGGCTGCCCCAGGATCTCGGTGACGTCAGGGTAGTAGACGGGCACCGGCACCACCTCGATGCCCTGGCTCTGCACGTAGCGCGGCACGGTGAACGCGGGCTGCGACCCCTGCGCCTCGGTCTTGATGCCCAGCACCGCGATCCGCTTGAGGCCCTTCACCAGCGCCTCGATGCCCGCTTCGTCTTCGATCAGTCTGGCCATGTGTAGGCAGCTAACCACGGGTTAGGGTTCGCGCCCGATGACCAGCCTGCTCGCCCTCGCCCTCCTGGCCGCCTCTCCCAACGTCGAGACCACCAACGTCTACTCGCTCTCGAACGACGCCTTCGTCGAGACCGCGCGGCACGACCTCCAGACGCTCAAGCAGTTCGTCGGCGGCATGCAGGGCGTCATGGCCACGGTCGGCACCAACAAGCTCTTCACCACGAAGGCCAACACCGTCTACTCGCCAGAGCAGAAGCAGACCCTGCTCTCGACCTGGGGTTCGCTGTTCGCCTTCTTCAGCTCCACCGAGGGGCTCCGGCAGAAGTACTGGGACTTCGTGAAGCTCTCGCCCACTGACCCGCGGCACGCCTGGGGTTTCCTGCTGACCCACACGGCGCTGACCGCGCTGCTCGCCAACGGCATGAAGTTCGCCGGGCTGGCCCTCAACAACCCGCAGCTCGAGACGATCTTCGACGAGCAGAACGACGAGTACGGCGTACCCAGGGGCGCCTTCGCCTCGTTCAAGATGAAGGCGATCCACGTGGCGACCGCGACCCAGCTCTTCACCGGCGACAACTACGGGGTCCTCGCGGTGCCGCTGCTCAAGCGCCAGAAGAGCGCCGACGACCCGGCGGTGAAGTGGGCGCTCGACGAGATGAAGGCCGATTCGAAGGTCGCCAAGCTCGCGCTGGTGCGCAACGGCGGCAAGCTCTTCCTCGGCAACGCGAAGGACATCGTGGTCGACCAGTCTGCCCACGCCGTCTTTCCCGCGCAGAAGACCTTCGCGGAGTGGGCCGGCGACACCAAGGTCGCGCGCATCGGCAAGCCGTTCATCACCCGCGACGACATCGACAAGTCGGTGCTCCCGAAGCTCGAGCCCGGCGACATCATCGTCGCGCGCCAGAACTGGTTCCTCTCGAACATCGGCCTGCCCGGCTTCTGGCCCCACGCCGAGCTCTACGTCGGCGCCGCGCCCGTTCTCATCGAGTACTTCGACGCTGACCCCGAGGTCGTGAAGTGGGCGCAGGCGCAGCCCGAGAAGGCGGCCTCCTTCGGAGAACTGCTGCACAAGCGCTTCCCCACCAAGTGGAAGGCCTATGCCGAGGGCGTCGATCTCCAGGGCCACGGGCCGATCCGGGTGATCGAGGCGATCTCCGAAGGCGTCAGCTTCACTGCGGTCGAACACGCGTTCGGCGTCGACTACCTCGGCGCGCTCCGCCCGCGGCTCACGAAGCTCGACAAGGCCCGGGCCATCGAGCGCGCGTTCAAGTACCAGGGTCGGCCCTACGACTTCGACTTCGACTTCTTCAGCGACAGCTCGCTGGTCTGCAGCGAGCTCGTCTACAAGGCCTACCTGCCGGGCGCCGACTTCCGTGGGGTGACCATCGATCTCGTCGACGTCGCCGGCCGCCGCACGCTCCCCGCCAACGAGATCGTCAAGCGCTTCGACGCCGAGCGCGCGGGCAAGAACCCGCAGATGGAGTTCGTGCTCTTCCTCGACGGCAACGAGAAGGAAGGCAAGGCGGTCGTCGCCGACGAGGCCACCTTCCGCGCGAGCTTCAAACGCCTCAAGTGGGACATCGCCCAGAAGTGACCATCGGCTACGAGCTCGGCCGCCCTCCCGGAAAAGAGGACCTGTTGGCCGCCCTCGCGATGGCGCCCCCGAGGCTCGACCTCGCGGCCCTCGCCATCGCGCGCGTGCACCGGCCCCAGCTCGACCCCCGCCCGGCCCTCGAGCAGCTCGATGCCCTGGCCGCCGAGGCCTTGCGCCGCGGGGGCGACCCGCTCGAGTCGGTGCTCTCGGTGCTGCGCGAGGAGGGCTTCCGCGGTGACGACGCGCACTACGACGACCCGATCAACAGCTGCCTCGACGCCGTACTCGAGCGCCGCCGCGGGTTGCCCATCCTCCTCTCCGTCGTCTTCATGGAGGTCGGCTGGCGCGCGGGCGTGGAGTTCCTCGGGCTCGCGCTCCCCGGTCACTTCATGGTTCGCCACCACGACACGATCATCGACCCTTTCTCCGGCGGCCGCGTGCTGACCCGCGCGCAGTGCGAGGCCCGCATTCGCACCGTGGTCCCCGAGGCGACGCTGGGCGACGACGACCTCCGCCCGGCCCCGGTCGACGCGATCTGCTGGCGCATGCTCAACAACTTGCGCGGCTCGTACCAACGACGCGGCCTGGGCGATCAGGTGCTCCGCGTGGTCGACCTCATGCTCGCGCTGCGGCCCGATCACCCCGTCGAGTTGCGGGCCCGCGCAGAGCTGCTGGTGCGCATGGGCGCCTACCGGGCGGCCGTCAGCGATCTCGAGCACGTGCTGGCGATGGGCCCCGCCGATGCGACGTCACTGCGTCGGCTGATCGCCGGCCTGCGCGAGCGCGCCGGGCCGCTGCACTGACTTCAGTGCCGGTCGTACGTCGTCTTCCAGTAGCCGGTGCCCTCGCGGCAGTAGACGGCCGCCCAGTCCGCCTGGAACTGCGGGTCCACCGGCCGGGAGTCGGCCCGGAACTCCTTGATGCCGAGCCGCACCTCTTCGTTCGCCCCGATGGTCCGCTTGCCGAAGCGGAACACCACGTTGCTCGGGAGCCGGAGCTCGCAGCTGCTGAGGCTGAACTGGTTCTGGCTGCGCATGAGCACCGCCCGGTTGCCCATGATGTTCGGAGACGAGAGCCGCACCGTGCCGAACAACTGGGTCACCGCCGGGCGAACCGGCTCGGGGTCCTTCGCCGGCGCGGGTTCCGGCGTCGTCTTCACCGGGGCCACGGGCTCGGCCACCTTCACCGGTTCGGGGTCGGCCGTCTTCGGGTCGCCCAGCTTGCCCTGGGGGTCCTTCTTCACCACGGCCACCTGGTTGGCCTTCTTCGGTGAC
>JBBRUE010000407.1:0-6475 GCA_038248085.1 Myxococcales bacterium
ACCGCGACCGCGGCGTCTCCGTCGACCAGCGTGCCGGGGAGGGTGCCAATGATGGTCTGGTAGACGAGCCCCGAGTGGGTGACGATGCGTGGATCGAGCTTCGCCTCGCGGAGCGCCTCGAGCACGGGCCCCAGCTCGGTCTTCTTGGCGACGCCGACCAGCAGCTGGGCACCCTTCTCGTCGGACGTGCAGACCTGGTGGTCGAAGATCGCGTCTTCGAGATCGTAGGGGAGCTGGCTCTCGACCTCGTAGGCGAGCGTCGACTCGATCTTCTTGGGATCGGAGAACGGCAGCGAGATGGGGTGCGTCGCCAGGGTGGTGCCGGGCAGCGAGACCACCACCGAGTCGGCGTGAAGCGCGGCCTTCTCGAAGAGCTTCGGGAGCGCCGCCTTGAGGCGCTCGAGTCGCTCGCCGTCGGGAGGCACCGGGGTGGTGTGGTAGCTCTTCACCGTCGCGCCGCGGTACGTCGTCTCGACGACGACGGCCTTCAGCGAGTGGCTCCCGAGATCGAGTCCGAGGACGCGGGCCATGGTTATTCCTCTCTCCAGTAGACGAGCCGACCGAGGCCATCGTCGAGGCGCACCACCGCGGTGATGGTGCGTGAGACGTCGCCCGCGGTGCCGGTGGTGCGCACGCGGTAGGTGACGCTCTTGTCGCCGATGTAGCGGTTGCCCTGCACGTTGTTCTGAATCGCCGCGTTCACGGGGATGCCCGCCGCCGCGACGATGTTCACGAAGTCGGCCGCGCTCATGCCGAACAGCGCGAACATGCGCGCCGCGCGGACCTTCTTGATGAGCGTGTCCATGAAGATGGGGTCGGCCAGCCGCGGGTCGGGCCGCAGCGGGTCGGCCACCGAGCGGATCGCCACCTCGAGGAGGATGGGATCGTCGGTGTTGATGTTCAGGCGCGAGTTGACGTCGGGGTAGACGGTCAGCTTGTCCTTGAAGGCGGCCATGAAGCGGTCGTTGACGCCGTGCACCATGTACAGCTCGTCGAGGCTGTCGAAGCGGGCGTTCTTCGCGCGGTACGGCGGGTCGTACTTCACGTAGTTGCCGTTCTCATCGCTGAAGCCCTTGGCGAAGGGCTCACCGGAACCCGAGAAGTTGAGGGTGGTGCCGGTCTCGTCTTCGTCGGCCCAGTCACGGAGGTTGGTGATGACCTCGAGGGGCGGCACCTTCACCCGGTTCGAGTCTTCCTTCTCGAAGAGGAACTCGTACTTCTTGTCGCCGAGGGTGGCCATGAGCTGCTGCAGCAGCACGGTGGCCGTCGCCCCGGGGGCGTCGAGCTTGCTGAGGTTGATGCGCTCTTCTTCGTCGGTGATCACCGTGTCGAAGCAGCCGGTGAAGCTCCCGAAGCGGCGCTGGGCCTGGGCCTTGCCCAGCTCGGGCATCTCGTCGTCGAAGTCGAACTTCTTGCCGCTCTTGGTCGGCTCGGGCGCCTTCACCGCCGCGCCCTTCTCGTCGTACTCCGGGACCATCTGCTGGAGCATGTGGCAGTCGATCTTCGCCATGCGCCACAGCTGGATGGACATGCTGCCGCCGCCCGCAGCGCCAGCGCCGGGCATGCCGGGGATCCCGCCCGCGCCGCCGCCGCCCAGGGCCCCGAGGAGCCCCGCCGCGCCGGCCGCGCCACCGCCGCCGAGCTGCGCGAGGATGCCGGCGAGACCACCGCCGCCCGCGGCCCCGCCTGCGCCACCGGCCCCCCCCATGAACTGCTGAAGCATGCCGCTGAGGTTGGGGATCTGGATCGCGTCGATCTGCTTCTGGAAGCGCAGCATCAGCCGCGACATCGAGATGCCCGACTTCGCCAGGTAGTGCGCGCGCAGCTCGTCACGCTGGTTGGTCGCCAGCCGGAGCTCGATGACCGAGTTGTAGCGGACCTCGTTGGCCACCAGCGCCATCACCGCGATGCCCACCAGCACCAGGAGCATCGCCACGCCGCGCTCGCTGCGGGTCTGTCTCGATCGCCGGGCTCTCACTGGTACCTCGGGAGCTCGGTGTTGAGCATGATCCGCGCCTGGGTCGAGTAGCGGACCTCTTTGCCGTTCTCGTCGACCGCGGTGAGGGTGATCTTCACCCGCGTGGGGAGGATCGACTTCCGCTCGGAGCGGCGGGTGTCCCACTCGTCTTCCCACTGCTTGCGTTCGCTGTTCCAGTACTGGAACTCGATCTTCTTCGCGCCTTCGAACAGGGAGTCTTCGGTGCCGCCGCGCTCCATGCGCTCCTCGAGCTGCACCTTCTCGCGGCGCATGAGGTCCATGCGGCCCTTGGCCTTCGGGTCGGGCGACGACTTCACCTGGTACTCGACCACCATCTGGTCCGATTCCTTGGCGTCGGAGTACAGGCGCTGGTGCGCGAGGGTGGTGAAGAGCAGCCTGTCGCGGTTGCCGACGAAGTTGGTGGGGCGATCGTAGGCGTCGCGGTACCGCTTGGGGTCGTAGCGGTCGCTCACGTAGGCCGCGCCGATCTCGCGCACCATGCGGCTCATCGTGGCGCGCAGCATGCGGTAGTGCTCCGCCTGGCCCTCGATGATGTCCTTGTTCTGGATGGTGGTGTTGAAGCTCACGCCGATCACCACGCCGATGAACGCGGTGATGGCGATGGCGATCACGACCTCCATCAAGGTGAAGCCGCGGCGCGCGCTCATCGGAACCCCGGGATCAGGTTGCCGCCGAGCGAGGGGGTGAGTGGGCGCACGCCATTGAAGGGCAGCGCCATGTTGGGGTTGGAGAGCGCGTTCTGGGCGCCCTGCTGCAGCGGGGTGCCGTCATCGTCGACGAAGCCCGTACCGGTGGGCGACGGGCGGGGGGCGCGCGCCGGCGTACCGTCGGGGCGCACCAGGCCACCGTTCGACGCGTTGGGCTGACCCGACGCGGCCGCCGCGCCGCCGTTGCGATCGCTCCCCACGCCCAGCGACACCACGTGGGTGACGAGGTCGATGCTCTCGGTGATCTTCCCCTCTTTCCAGGTGATGGTGAGGTGCACTTCGCGCACCGACTTCTGGAGCTGGTCGACCATCTGGGTGAACTGCTGCTGGGCCATGCCGGCCATCGGGCCCAGGGCCGCGAACATGCCCGCGCCACCCGCCGGTTGCGGACCACCTGCCGCCGCTGCGGCTGCTGCGCCGGCGCCCATCGCGCCGCCCGACGCCCCGGCGCCCCCGAAGAGGCTCCCGAGGAGGCCGCCAGCGCCGTCTTTTCCACCAGCGCCGCTGCCGCCCATCATCGGGAAGTTGAAGAGGGCTCCGAAGAGCTGTTCCGGCGCGAGCCCGTTGGTCTTGGGCACGATGATCTTCGCGCGCCACTTGTACCCGGGCCAGCCCTCGGCGCTGAAGTCACCGGCGTCTTCTTCGTCGTCGGCCGGCAGGGGCTCGTCGTAGAGCTTCTGCTCGAGGTCGGTCATCTTCGACCGGGCCAGCAGCGTCGCGACGGTGAGCTTCTTGGCGTAGATGTGCGAGTAGACGGCGCTCGCGTTGATGTCGAAGACCGCCACCAGCGACACGCCGAGAATGGCGAGCGCGACGACGACCTCGAGCAGGGTGAAGGCCCGACGGCTCAGGTGCGCGCGCAGGCTCATGAGTGGGGCACCTGGAGATCCTCGTTGTGGATCTTCGTCTTGCCCGTCAGCGGCGAGATGGTGAGCGTCCAGGTGTTGTCGCCCTGGCGCAGCCAGACCTGGGCGCGCTCGGTGTAGCCCTGGGGGAAGAAGTACAGGTACGCGAGGCCCGACTTCGCCGGCTCGCGCTGCTTGGCGGTCCACACCTCGACCTTCACGTTGGCGGGGAGCGTGCGCTCGACGACGTCTTCACTCGAGAAGTTGGAGAACCTGGCGGACTCCTCGACGCGGGTCTTCTCCTGCTCCTGCAGTTGCTGCAGCGTCGGCGCGTCGTCGCGGTCCATGCGGCGGAAGCGCTCGTCGTCCTTCACCTTGTCCTTGCCCTCGGCGCGCGTCTCCTTGAGCTCCTCGTCTCGCCTGGCCGACGCCGTGGCGCCCGACTTCGAGCACTCGGCCCGCCAGGTGACCGCGGTCTCTTCGGCGCGGGGGGCGGGCATGGTGAAGACGAGCCGGCAGGTGCGGCCCGAGAGGGCGGCGGTGTCGTAGAGCGCCCGAATGGTGCCCGCGAGCTCCGTCGACGACTCCTTGGCTTTGGCCCCGGTCAGCGAGCCCACGCCGAGCACGACGGCCGCGAAGAGCAGCACCACGATGCCCAGGGTGACGGTGAGCTCGATCAGGGTCAGGCCGCGGGGGGCGCGGGAGCGCTTCATGTGAAGACCCTCCGCAACACTTCGACGACGAGCCACACGCCCGCGCTGGCGCCCAGCGCCGCCGCGATCGTCAACGGGCTGAGCCCGTCTTGCTTGTCGTCGTGCTTCTTCATGGCCGCCTACTTCTTCCCCGTGTCCTTCGAGGAGATGTCAGCGTCGGAGTCTGCGCCGCCGGGCGTGCCGTCCTTGCCGTAGGAGATGATCACCGGCTTGCCGCCCTCGTTGAGGTACACGTATTCGTGGTCCCACGGGTCGACCGGCATCTTGTCGAGGATCTGCGCGTCGACCACCGCCTTCAGGCCGCCACCGGTGTCGGGGTAGTTGCCCTTCTTCGCGTAGTAGGTCTTCAGCGCCATGTTGAGGTTGGCGATGTCGAGCTTGGCGCGGTCGACCTTCGCCTGGTCGAGCTGGGGGATGACCGCGATGCCGACGGCGGCCATCAGCAGCGAGAGGATCGTGATCACCACGATGATCTCGATGAGGGTCATGCCGCGCGGGCTGCGACGGCGGCGGGCGAGTTGACGGGTGAGCATCGACATGGGGGCTTTCCTTTCAGACGTACAGGACGACGGCCGCGCAGACGAGCGAGGCAGCGATGGCGACGAGGGTGGCGGTCAAGAACCGCTGAATGAGCTGATCTCTCTTCTGAACATCGGCAACGGCCATGGCAGTCCTCAATGCACCATCGAGTTCATCTGCAGAATCGGCATCAGGATCGAGAAGGCGACGAAGGCGATCACCGCGCCCATGAGCACGATCATCATCGGCTCGAG
Organism: Myxococcales bacterium; assembly: GCA_038248085.1. Lineage (GTDB taxonomy): Bacteria > Myxococcota > Myxococcia > Myxococcales > Myxococcaceae > Archangium_A. The sequence goes on from JBBRUE010000407.1 coordinate 5,038, forward strand.
CAGCGAGGTGAGGGCGCCGATGCGCACGTTGACGCTCGACTCATAGCTGTCGGCGACGTTGAGCAGCATGTCTTCGAGCTGGCCCGAGCGCTCGCCGATGCTGACCATGTGGTAGACGAGCGGCGGGAACTCGCCCGATTTCTTCAGCGGCGCGGCGATGCTCTCACCCTCACGAATGGCGTCGCGCGCGGAGTCCACCACCGCCGACATCGTCGAGTTGGTGATGACGTTCTTCACGATGTCGAGCGCGTTGAGCAGCGGCACACCCGACTTGAGCAGGGTGGCCAGGGTGCGGGTGAAGCGCGCGACCGAGAGCTGCCGCACCAGGGGCCCGAACACGGGGATCTTCAGCACGAGGCGGTCCCACACCGGCTTGCCGTTCTTCGAGCCCGTCCACCGGTAGAACCCGAAGGCGCCGCCGAAGAACGCGGGCACGACGATGAACCAGTAGTTCTGCAGGAAATTCGACGAGAAGATCAGGACCTTGGTGGTCCACGGCAGGTTGACCTTCATGTCGTCGAAGATCTTGGTGACCTTGGGCACCACCACCGTCATCAGCATGATCAGCACGCCACCGCCGATCACGAACATGATCGCCGGGTAGATCATCGTGCCGACGACCTTCTGCTTCAACCGGGCCTGGCCCTCGGTGAACTCCGCCAGCCGCAGCAGAACCGAGTCGAGCGCGCCCGAGCTCTCGCCGGCGCGGATCATGTTCACGAAGAGCGGCCCGAAGATCTTCACGTGGGTGTTGAGCGCGTCGCCCAGCGAGCTGCCCTCGTTCACCCGCTGCTTCACGTCGGAGAGGATGCGCTTGAGGCGCTCCTTCTCGACCTGGTCGACCATCGCCGCGAGCGCCTCGACCAGTGACACGCCGGCCTTGAGCAGGGTGGCGAGCTGGCGGGTCATCACGGCGATGTCGTCGGTGTTGACCGAGCCGCCACCCAGCCGGCTGAGGTTGATCTCGGTGTTGCCCAGCGAGGTCGCCGCGCCGCCCTTGTTCTTGCCCCCGGCCTTGAGGCTGCCCTCGGCCTGGCCGACCACGTCGGTGAGGAAGATCCCGTCCTTGCGGAGTACGGCGCGCAGCCCCTTCGGGCTGTCGGCCTCCTTGAGGCCGGTCACGTTCTTCCCGCCGGCGTTCAAGCCTCTGTACTCGTAGACGGCCATGGCGGTTTAGAGGTCCTCCTGGGTGACGGAGAGGACTTCGGCGATCGTCGTCTCGCCCATGGCCACCTTGAGGGCGCCGTCGTCGAGCAGGCAGAGCATGCCCTTCTCCATCGCCTTCTTCTTCACCATGCCGGAGTCGACGTTCTTCAACACCAGCGCACGGATGTCGTCGTCGAGCACCAGCAACTCGTAGATGCCGGCGCGGCCGCGGTAGCCCACGCCGCCGCACGCCGGGCAGCCCTTGGCCCGGTACACCGCGTTGCCGCCCAGG
>JBBRUE010000408.1:0-6471 GCA_038248085.1 Myxococcales bacterium
TCCTCGTTCCCCGTCGGCGTCACGATGGTCGGGGATAAGCCGCAGATCATCATCAACGAGAAGTCGTCGAAGGCCGTCGGCGCGCGCTTCGAGACCGTGGTGCTGCGCATGGCGAAGGTCGTCCAGTGACGTGCTCCCGGGGGGCACCTCGAAAACGCTTTGACCGCGCAACCCCAGATCCTTATGGTGGTTGGCGATGGAATCCCCTCTCGTTCCGTACATCCCGGTGGCAGTCATCTTGCTGCTCGCCGGAGCCATGGCCGCTGGCATTCCCCTCATCGCCGGCCTCCTCGGCCCGAAGTCGCTCACGAACTTCATGAAGTCCGAGCCTTTCGAGGGTGGTAACGCGCCCATGGGCTCGGCCCGCCAGCGCTTCGCCGTGAAGTTCTACGTCGTCGCCCTGCTCTTCATCGTGTTCGACGTCGAAGCGGTCTTCCTGTACCCGTGGGCCGTGAACTTCCGCGCCCTCGGCTGGTTCGGCTACGCCACCATGGCCGTCTTCGCATCAACCCTCGTGGCGGCGCTCGCCTATGTCTGGAAAAAGGGCGCCCTGGACTGGGAGAGCTGACATGTCCGACGACATCGCGCCGATCATCACCACGCGGAAGGAAGAGGCCACCGGCTTCATCCAGAACATGATCTCCAAGGGCCTGGGCTGGGCGCGAAAGTACTCGCTCTTCACCTACCCCTACGCCACCGCCTGCTGCGGCATGGAGTACATGTCGGTCGCCGCCGGCCGCTACGACATCGCGCGCTTCGGCGCCGAGTTCCCCCGCTTCTCGCCGCGCCAGGCCGACCTCCTGATGGTCGTCGGCACGATCAACCTCAAGCAGGCGCCCATCCTCAAGCGCGTCTACGAGCAGATGACCGAACCCAAGTGGGTCGTCGCCTTCGGCGTCTGTGCGTCGTCGGGCGGCTTCTACGACAACTACGCCGTGCTCCAGGGCATCGACCGCATCATTCCCGTCGACGTCTACATTCCGGGCTGCCCGCCGCGGCCGGAGCAGGTGCTCGACGGCCTGATGCTGCTGCAGGACAAGATTCAGAGCCAGCGTCACTACGTCGGCAACAAGCAGCCGATCACCGAGCGCCCGGGCTACCGCGACATCGCGAAGTAAGTCGGCCCGTCTTGAGGGCCTCACCTCGTTTCGGCGCTCACCAACGGTGGTACGCGGGGTGGCCGGGCTTGACGGCGACGAAGGTGCCGCGGCAGGTACCCCACACCTTGCCCTGGGCCTCGAGCACGCCCTCGACGACGCAGCGATCGGCCGTCGACTCGACCACCCGCGCGGTGAGGGTGACGGGCTGATCGGTCGGGCACGGCCGCTTGAGGACGATCGCGTAGTCCGCCGTCACCGTGCACGGCGGGGTCTGCGCGTTGGTGGCCTGCATCAAGTGGTAGGCCGCCGCCCAGTTGCAGTGACAGTCGAGAAGCGAACCGATGATCCCCCCGTTGAGCACCCCGGGGAACGCCTCGTGGTGCGGCTCAGGCTTCCAGGTCGCCACAACCGCGTCTCCCTCCACGAAGCTCCGAACGCGCAACCCCTTCTCGTTGCTGGGTCCGCAGCCGAAGCAGGCGTTGTGCGGCGCGTACGTTTCCTGGAGAGATTTGCCGTCGGTCATGCCGACGAGTGTGTCCAAACGGCTAGCGCGAGGCCAGCGTCCAGTCGCCCGGCTCGCCCTGGGCCAGCTTGAGCACCGAGTACTGGCGGCGCACGGCGAGTACGTAGTTCTGCCAGGCGTCGACGTTGCCGGCCTTCAGCCCCCCGATGAGCCGGTTGGGCCCCGCGTTGTACGCCATCAGCGCCAGGTCGAGGCGGCCGCGGAAGAGCTCCTTGAGGTACTTCAGGTAGCGCACCCCCAGCCGCACGTTGAGCGAGGGGTCTGCCTCCAACTCGGTGCGGGTGAGCTTCACGCCCTCACGCTGGGCCACCCAGGTCAGCGTGGTCGGCCGGAGCTGCATCAGCCCTCGCGCCCCCACGACCGAGGTCGCGTGCTGCTGAAACTCCGACTCCACCTCGATCAGGGCAAGCACCAGCAGGGGATCGAGCCCTGCCGCTGCCGACTCCTCGGCGATGGCCTCCGCGACATGCCCCCGCAGCTCGATGCCCCACCCCGGCGCCCGCTGGAGCAGCACGGCCTCGATGCGGGCGAAGTCGGGGTGGCGCACGGGGCCCACCCCCTCCGTCTGGATCGAGGTCGGCGCAGGCGCCTCGGCGAGGGGCCGGAGGCACCAGGCGACGGTGGCCAGGCTGGCCACCACCACCAGTGGGAGGGACCACTTCACTTCCGGATCGCCTCGGCCCGACGGGTCAACGTCTCGAGCCGGGCGTTCAACTGGGCCACCTCTTCGCGACGCGGCACCTTGAGGCGCGCCACCGAGGCCTTCACGACTTCCTCGACCCGGCGCTCCAGGTCCTTCCGTTGGCCGGCCAGGCGCTCACTGAGCTTCCGGGCCTCGTCCTGACTGACGCCCTGGACGCGGCTGAGGAGCTTTTGCGCCTCCTCCTCCGCGCCGGCTACGGTGGTCAGTGCCTGACTCCAAATGTGCTGGAAGAACTCCATGGCGTACCTCTGACCACATGTAGCACTCAGGGAGCAAGGCCCCCTGGTGGATCAGGCCGAAGCGACGGGGCTCTTCTTCGAAGCCAGCGTGTCGATCTTCTTCGACAGACGCACAAGCTCCCGATTCAACTCGGCAATCTCAGATCGCGACGCGATGTTGAGCACGCCCAGCACCTGCTCCTGGAGCCCGTCGAGGCGCTTCTTGACCTCGGTGCCCGCGGCCGCCGCCTGCTTCTCGATCTGCTTGAGCGGCTTGCCGGTGCGAACGCCCTTGATGAGGTGCTCGATCTCCTTCTGCTGGGCGCGCCCGCGCTTCACCAGCTCCTTCTCGAAGTGCACGAGGCGCTTCTTCGCGTCCTCGAGCTGGTGAAGAACCATCGACTGCACATCGGCGACGGGGGACGAATGGGCGACGGTCTGCTTACGAGCCATGGTGTGGCCTCCTGGATGGTTGATGACGCACTGCATATAACGCAGCGCGCCAAGACCGCAAGGCGTCCCCCAAATGAAAAAGGCGACCTTCCGAAGAAGGCCGCCCGGTTCACTTCACAGTCTGGGCTGGCTCAGGCGCCCGATTCGGCGCGGCTGGGCGCCGAGTGACCGTGGAGCGTGGAGGGGTCGCCGGCATGCGTCGCCGCCAGCGCGTCTTCCATGCTCTGCACTTCGTCCGCAGGGCTGTCGACCTGGATGTCGAGGTGCTTGTAGTTCGGCAGACCCGTCCCCGCAGGGATGAGCCGACCCATGATGACGTTCTCCTTGAGGCCGCGGAGGTAGTCGACCTTGCCCGAGATGGCGGCTTCGGTGAGCACCTTGGTGGTCTCCTGGAACGAGGAGGCCGAGATGAACGACTCGGTCGAGAGCGACGCCTTGGTGATGCCAAGGAGCAGCGGCTCGCCCACCGCCGGGCGCTTGCCCGCGTTGAGCGCCTTCTCGTTCTCTTCCTCGAACACCCACTTCTCGACCTGCTCGTCGATCAGGAACTCGGTGTCGCCGACGTCGGTGACGCGCACGCGCCGGAGCATCTGGCGAACGATGATCTCGATGTGCTTGTCGTTGATGCGCACGCCCTGGAGCCGGTAGACCTCCTGGGTCTCGTCCACCAGGAAGCGGGCGAGTTCCTTCTCGCCGAGCACCTTGAGGATGTCGTGCGGGTTGGCCGCGCCGTCCATCAGCGCCTCACCGGCACGAACGCGGTCGCCCGAGTGCACCGTGATGTGCTTGGCCTTGTTGATCAGGTACTCCTTGGCGAGGTCCGGGCGGGCCTCCCCATTCACCTCGGGGGTGATCAGGAGCTTGCGCTTGCCCTTGGTGTCCTTGCCGAACGACACCACGCCGTCGATCTCCGCGATGATCGCGTGATCCTTCGGCTTGCGGGCCTCGAAGAGCTCGGCCACGCGGGGCAGACCGCCCGTGATGTCCTTGGTCTTCGTGGTCTCGCGGGGAACGCGGGCGACGACTTCACCAGGGGTGATCTCCTGGAGGTCCTCGACGGCGAGCGCGGCACCCTGCGGCAGGAAGTAGCTCGCGGGCTGACCGTTGGGCAGGGTCTTCACTTCACCCTTGGCGTCACGGATGGTGATGCGCGGGCGGGCTTCCGGGTCGCGCGACTCGATGATCGTCCGGCGGCTGAGGCCGGTGACCTCGTCCGTCGACTCGTTCATCGTCACGCCTTCGATGATGTCCTCGAACTTGATGGACCCACCGACTTCCGAGAGGAGCGGCATGGCGAAGGGCTCCCATTCGGCGAGCTTCGCAGCGGCGTCGACCTTCTGGCCTTCCTTCACGATCAGGCGCGCGCCGTACACCATGCGGTGACGCTCACGCTCGCGGCCCGACTCGTCGACGATGATGATCTCGCCGTTGCGGTTGGTGACCACCGCCTCGCCGCCGGTGCGCTTCACGCTCGAGAGGCCGATGAACTTCACCGTCCCCGCGAAGCGCGCTGCGAGCTCCGACTGCTGCGAGCGGCCCATGGCCGCGCCGCCGACGTGGAACGTACGCATGGTGAGCTGGGTGCCGGGCTCGCCGATGGACTGGGCGGCGATGACGCCGACCGCCTCACCGACGGACACCTTGCGACCGCGCGACAGGTCGCGGCCGTAGCACTCGACGCAGATGCCGCGCTTGGTCTGGCAGGTCAGGCCCGAGCGGATCTTCACGCGGTCCAGACCGGCGTTGACCACCTTCTGCACGCGCGCTTCGTCGATCTCTTCGTTGGCGCGAACGAGCACCTCGCCCGTGACCGGGTCGTGGATGTCGTCGAGGGCCACGCGGCCCAGGATGCGCTCGTGGAGCGGCTCGATCTCTTCACCGCCCTCGATGAGCGCGGTGATCACGATGCCGTCGAGCGTGCCGCAGTCGTACTCGTTGACGATCGCGTCCTGCGCGACGTCGACCAGGCGGCGGGTGAGGTACCCCGAGTTCGCCGTCTTGAGCGCGGTGTCGGCGAGGCCCTTGCGGGCGCCGTGCGTCGAGATGAAGTACTGGAGCACCGAGAGACCCTCGCGGAAGTTCGCGGTGATCGGGTTCTCGATGATTTCACCTGACGGCTTGGCCATCAGGCCACGCATGCCGGCCAGCTGACGAATCTGCTGGGTCGAACCACGCGCGCCGGAGTCGGCCATGATGAAGATCGGGTTGAAGCTCTTCTGAACCCGGGTCTCCTTCTTGCCTTCGCGGTTGATGCCGGAGATCGACTCTTCCGAGATCATCTCCATCATCTTCTTGGTGATCGCTTCCGTGGTCTGCGCCCAGATGTCGATGACCTTGTTCGAGCGCTCGCCGACGGTGATCAGACCCTCGAGGTACTGGTTCTCGACCTCGGTCACTTCCTTCTGCGCCGATTCGATCAGCGTGTACTTCGCAGGAGGAATGATCATGTCCTTCAGCGCGATCGAGATGCCGGCGCGGGTCGCGTTCGTGTAGCCGTACGAACGGATGCGGTCGGCCAGGAGAACGGTCTCCTTCTCGCCGGTGAGGCGGTAGCAGATGTCGATCAGGTTCCCGAGCTGCTTCTTGTCGAGGACCTTGTTGACCTCGTCGAAGCCCACGCGCGCGGGGACGATCTCGAACAGCAGCACGCGGCCGACGGTGGTCTCGTAGATCTTGCCGCTGAGGCGGGCCTTGATCTTCGCCTGGAGGTGCACCGCGCCCTGGTCGTAGGCCGCGCGCACTTCGTTGGCCGAAGCGAACGTCATGCCCTCGCCGTGCGCGAACTCGCGCGGGCGGGTCATGTAGTAGATGCCCAGAACCATGTCCTGCGTGGGGACGATGATCGGCTTGCCGTTGGCGGGGCTGAGGATGTTGTTCGTCGACATCATCAGGGTGCGCGCTTCCATCTGAGCTTCGATGCTCAGCGGAACGTGCACGGCCATCTGGTCACCGTCGAAGTCGGCGTTGAACGCCGTGCAGACGAGCGGGTGGAGCTGGATGGCCTTGCCTTCGATCAGCACGGGCTCGAACGCCTGCATGCCGAGGCGATGAAGGGTCGGAGCGCGGTTCAGCATCACCGGGTGCTCGCGGATCACGTCATCGAGAATGTCCCAGACTTCCGGACGCTCTTTTTCGACCATCTTCTTCGCCGACTTGATGGTGGTGACGTAGCCCTTCTCTTCGAGCTTGTTGTAGATGAACGGCTTGAAGAGCTCGAGGGCCATGATCTTCGGCAGGCCGCACTGGTGCAGGCGCAGCTCGGGGCCGACGACGATGACCGAACGGCCCGAGTAGTCGACGCGCTTGCCGAGAAGGTTCTGGCGGAAGCGGCCCTGCTTGCCCTTCAGCATGTATGACAGCGACTTCAGGGGGCGCGTGTTCGGGCCCGTGATGGTCTTGCCACGACGGCCTTTGTCGAACAGCGCGTCGACGGCCTCCTGAAGCATGCGCTTCTCGTTGCGGATGATGATGTCA
>JBBRUE010000409.1:0-6466 GCA_038248085.1 Myxococcales bacterium
AACGAAGGAAAGTCCGGCGAAGGCCAGGCCGAGCACAAATTTCAACGGGCTCGACGGCTGGCGGTGGCCGAGCTTGGTCCAGAGCCAGGCGAAGGGCAGGGCGAGCGCGATGACCCAGGCGGAGTTCGACGCGTGGGTCCCCGGCTCGGCGCTGGCCCGCGCGGGCTACGACGGCCTGCGGCGAAACGCGGCCTACGCGCTGGGCGCCGTGCGTGACGTGGGCGCGCGGGAGCTGTTGCAGCACCTGAGCGCCGATCCGAACGCGCACGTGCGCGAGGCGGCGCAGTGGGCGCTCGCGAGGCTCGCGTCATGAGTGACGTCGACTGCGTCTCGTGCGGGCTCCCGCTCCCGGCCGGGGTGTCGCGTTGTCCCGGCTGTGGCCAGCACCAGGTGGTCCAGCTCGCCAACACCGACGACGCGCGCTGCGCGGTGCACGTCGAGCTCGCGGCGGTGGGCGCCTGTGCCCGGTGTGGCCGGTTCATGTGCGTCGAGTGCAACGCCGTCGACGCGGGCGTCTGCCGGAGCTGCCTCGAGGTGGTGCAGCGCGACGTGCGGGCCCGGCTCGACAGCCTCAACGTCAAGGCGGGGCTGGTGGCGGCGGTGCAGGGCGTGCTCGCGCCGGCGTTGAGCTGGTGGTCGCATGACCGCGCGCTCTTCGGTCTCCTCGCGGCCTTCGGGGCGGTGAGCCTCGTCTTCGGGCTGGTCTCCCTCGCGACGCGCGGGCTGTGGATCGCCGGCGCCATCGCGTGCGGAATGCTCGGGCTGCTCTCGTGCTTCGCGATCAGCAGCGCGCCGGCCCTCGGGATCTGCATCGGGCTCGCCGTGGTCGAGTGGCGCTACCTCTCCCGGAGCGGCCCGCTCGAGCGCGAGGCGTGGTTGCTCAAGAAGTAGCGATTCGACGTGGCGGCGCCGGCACCCGCCTGACATGAGAGCGCGGTGTCGCAGGAACAGCCGATGCCGCGAGTCGTGCTCGCCGCCATACTTCTCCAGATCACGATCAGCGCCGGGACGCACCTCGCTGCCAAGCAGGCCACCGGCATCATCGCGCCGGTGCTGCTGGTGACGCTGCGGTTGGTGTTCTCGGCCGTCGTCTTCGTGGGCCTGCTCGCGGTGTTGCCTGGGCCGAAGGTGCCGCCGCGGCGAACCTGGGGCTGGCTGCTGCTCTACGGCTTCATCGCCGGTCCGATGAACCAGGGGCTCTTCCTCTACGGGCTCGCGCGCTCCCGGGCGACGCACGGCGGGCTGCTCTACGCGCTGACGCCGATCGGGGTGTACCTGCTGGGCATCGCGCTCAAGCGGGAGCAGGCGAAGCCGATCCGTTTCGTCGGCATCGCGATCGCCTTCACGGGCGTGATCGTCTTGCTGCTCGGCCACGGCCTGCAGGACGCGATGGGGCCGCTGGTCGGAGACCTGTTCATTCTCGGCGCGGTCGCCGCGTGGGTGGTGTGGACCACCGAGAGCCGGCCCTTCTCCGCGGAGCACGGCGGGGTGCGCACCGCCGCGTGGAGCATGATCGTCGGTGGTTTGTGGATGATCCCCGTCGTGCCCTTCGTGGTCACCACCGACGCGCTGCGGGCCATCACGCCGGTGGGCTGGTGGTGCCTTTCGTACCTCGTGGTGCTCACCTCGGTCGTCTCGTACGCGCTGTGGAGCTTCGCGCTCGCCCGGGTCTCGTCCTCTCGGGTCGCGGTGTTCTCGAACCTGCAGCCCGTGGCGACGGCGCTGGCGGCGTGGGCGGTGCTCGGCGAGCCGATGGGGTGGGGTGTGCTGCTCGGCGGCGGGCTGGTGTTGATCGGCGTCCGCCTCGCCCAACGGTGAGCCCGAGCGCCGGGCGACTCGGGTGACTTTCTGGCTGCCCTGGCGACCCGAAACTGGCCCGAGTGACGAGCGTCATCGCTGAGGGCCCCGGGTCACGGGTCGTGGCGTGCCGCGAGGCCCACCCGCGCTTGTCGCGCACGCTCGCCTCCCTCGACTCCTGCCCCCTCGAGGTGGCTGTTGAAGTCGAGTCAGCTCGCGCGCAGCCGCCTCACGGCGTTCGCCCCAGCTCCGGAGGCGCGAGCAGCAGGTCGACGCTCGAGTGCACTGGCAGCGCGCCGAACCGAACGGGCGTCTCCTTCGCCTGGCTGCGCGGCTCGAGGTGCGCCGGCCGTTGAGCCCAGGCCTCCGCGACGTCGACGTCGAGCAGGTGCGTCGCGCGCACGTTCGACAGCGCGCCGAGCATCGACTGCCGGACATGCGGGTTCATCGCCTCGAGCTGCGTGAGCAGCGCGCCCATCGCCTCGCGCTGGAGGTCCTTCTGCGCGCCGCACAGGTTGCACGGGAGAATCGGGAAGCCTTGCGCGGCCGCGAAGGTCGCGATGTCCGGCTCCGCGCACTCGATCAACGGCCGAATGACCTCGAAGCGACCGTCGTCGGTGCGGTAGCGCGCGGGCATCGCCTGCATGCGGCCCGAATAGACGAGGTTGAGCAGGAAGGTCTCGAGGGTGTCGTCGCGGTGATGGCCGAGCGCGATGCGGGTCGCGCCGAGCCGCTGGGCCGCCGTGTAGAGGATGCCGCGCCGCAGCCGGCTGCAGGCCGCGCAGTACGTGCCCCCTGGCTTCGTGCGCGTCAGCACCTCGGCGTAGGTGTCTTCCGAGAGGATCTCGAACGGCACGGCCGACGCCTCGAGCCACCGTCGCAGCGGCGTGCCGTCGTACCCCGGCTGCCGTTGATCGAGGTGCACCGCGACGAGCTCGAACTTCATCGGCAACTTCCGCCTCGCCGCCTCCAGCAGGTGCAACAGCGTGTAGCTGTCCTTGCCTCCGGAGAGGCAGACCATCACCCGGTCCCCCTCGGCGAGGAGCCCGTGGGTGTGAATGGTGCGGATGACGCGCGACAGCAACTTCGACTCGAGCGCTTCGGTCATGGGGGCTTTTGACGGTAGAGCACAGCGGGGGTTCGGGGTACGGGCAGACGCCCATGAGTGATCTCAACCGACTCCTCGACAGCAACAAGGCCTGGGCCGCGGAGCGACTGCAGGAAGACCCCGAGTACTTCTCCCGCCTGGCCCGGCAGCAGGCCCCGGAGATCCTCTGGGTGGGCTGCAGCGACTCGCGGGTGGCGGCGAACGTCATCACCGGCACCCAGCCCGGCGAGGTGTTCGTGCACCGCAACATCGCCAACATGGTGGTGCACACCGATCTCAACCTGCTCTCGGTGCTGGAGTACGCGGTGAACGTGCTGCAGGTGAAGCACATCATCGTCTGCGGCCACTACGGCTGCGGTGGCGTGCGCGCGGCGGCGGGGCACCAGAACCTCGGCATCATCAACAACTGGCTGCGGAACATCGAAGACGTCTTCCGCTTTCACCACGAGGAGTTGATGTCGATCACCGACGAGGCGCTCCGGGTCGATCGGCTCGTGGAGCTCAACGTGAAGGAGCAGGTGCTCAACCTCGCGAAGACCTCGATCATCCAGAAGGCGTGGCAGTACCACCAGCGGCCGACGCTTCACGGCTGGGTATACGGCCTCGACAGCGGCATCTTGAAGCCGCTGTCGCGCCTCGAAGACGCCAGCGTGCTCGACCGCGTCTACCGCTACGACAACCTCTGATCAGTAGTTCCGCAGGTCGTCGTGGTCCTCCTCCTGCTTCTTCGGAGGCTCTTCCTTCTTCTTTTCTTTCTTCGGCGGCGGCGGCGCGGGTTCCTCGTCACGCTCCAGCTTCGGCGGGGGAGTGCTCGCCCGCGGCTTGTCGTCGCGCAGGTCGTCGTCTTCCCTGCGGGGGGACAGCTTCATCTCGATGACCTCCTTCTTCGGAGGCTCGTCGCGCACTTCCTCTTTCTTCTTCGAAGGCGGCGGCGCGTCGTCGGTCTTGAGCGTGGTGCGGCTCGACTTCGGCACCTCGCCGTCGGAGAGCGCCTCCTTCTTCTTCACCGGCTCGTCGTCGGCTGCGGCCGTCTCGTCAGCGCGGTCTTCGACGACCTTCTTCTTCTTGCTGTTCCCGCTGCCGGTGCGGGTGGGCATGCCGTGCTTGTCGACCTCGTCACTGGTGGGCGCGTTGTCGAGGGCGCCTTCGTCGAGGCCGCTCGCCTTGGTCTCCATCGAGCGCTCGGTGCAGCGATTGACGACCTTCACGCACTTCTTCAGGCACTTGTCGTACTTCTTCTTCTGGTCGAGTCGGATCGAGCCACCAAACTCGATGACGCAGTCGTCTCTGCACTCGAGGAAGGTCTCGTCGCACTCCGCTTCGGCGAGAGCAGCGAACGGCAGTGTCAGCATCAGCGCGAACAGAACCCGGGACACGTTCATGAGCCTACACCTCACACGGCATGGACGTTGCTCACGACGAAGGCCATGACCCTTTTGTTCCGTCTGGCGTGTCTGGGAGCCCTCATGGGTGTGGCTGGGGGCGCGCAACCCCCCGGACTTTCGTTGCAGAACGGCGACGTGGTGCTCCAGGCGTCGCGTTCGGAGCGCTCGGCGCTGATCCGCAAGGCGAGCCGCTCGAAGTACTCGCATGTCGGGGTCGTGGAGGTCGCGAAGGACGGGACCTTCGTCATCGAGGCCATCGCGCCGGTCTCGCGCACGCCGATCGACGCGTGGACCAAGCGGGGGGAGGGAGGCTGGGTGACGGTGCTGCGGGCGAAGGGGCTCGACGCGGCTGCCCTTCGTCGCGTGGTCGCGGCCGCGAAGAAGGAACTCGGGAAACCCTACGACGCGCGCTACCGGTGGGACGACGAGAGGCTCTACTGCAGCGAGCTGGTGGTGAAGGCCTTCGCGCGCGGCGCCGAGCTGTCGGTGGGCAAGCAGGAACAGGTGAAGTCACTCGCCCTGAGCCCGGAAGACCTCGCGCTGGCGGCGAAGCTCGGCGTCTCGCCCGAGCAGTCGCTCGTCACGCCCGGCAGCCTCGCCGAGGACGACGCCTTCGAGACCATCGTCGACGGCTCGAAGTGACGGCTACGGCGCGGTGATCGGCAGCTCGAGCCGCGTGCGCCCGTCCCCGAGTTCCACCTCCTGCTGCGCCACGTCGAACCCGGTCTCCAGCTCCCACGGGCCCAGGCGGTTCGAGTGCACCGCGAGCGCGGGGAAGCTCGACGACGTCACGTCCACCCGCCACCGCCCGCCGGCCGGCAGCACCCACTCGATGGGCCAGAAGTCGATGATCACCTCGGCCGGAGTGCCCGGGACGGTGTACTGCACGAACTCCACGTCGGCGCGCGGCCAGGCGAGCGTCGCGGCGTCCTCTCTGACCAGCAGCGCCTTCCCGTCCTGCTCGGCGATCAACCGGGCGACGAAGGCGGTGTCGGGCGCCGACGACGTCACGCGGATCACCAGCCGGCCCGGCCCCGACAACCGCTGCGCCGTGGCGACCGGCGCGGTGCGGAAGGTGAGCACGTCCTCGCGCGCACAGGTCTGCCCCTGCTCGACCGGCCCCGGCGTGAAGCCGAGCGTGCGGAAGAACGCGAACGAGAGCAGCGACGCCCCACCCTGGGTGGGCACGGGGTTGGCGGGGTCGTACGTGAAGCCGACCTTCTCCGACGCCGACACCTCGGCCTTCAAGGTGCCGCCGGAGCAGGTGTTGGCCTGCGCGCCGTCTCCGAGCTGCAGCACGGTGAGGGGGATCTCTTCTGGCCAGCGCGGGTGGGTCACCCACGCGGCATCGCCCACGCCCCAGGTTCGCACGGTGCCCTCGGTCATCGTCTTGAGCGGCTGGCCCTTGAGCATGTGGTCGAACCACTCGAGCATGATCGGCCACTGGTCGAGCCGCCCGGGCGCCGCCGAGAAGTCGGAGTCACCCGAGGTGATGCCCACGTGGTTCCACGGGCCGATCACGAAGACGCTCCGATCCTTCGTCGCCAGCCGGTCCCAGGTGTCGCGTTGGGCCATGAAGAACGGGTCGAAGAACGCACCCACGAAGAGCATCGGCACCTTCACCTTCTCGGGCACGGCGCGGAAGGCGCGCATGTCCTCGGTGTTCCAGTAGGCGGCCGACGGATCCGCCGCGGCGAGCGTGTCGCGGTACCAGCCGATCTTCCTGGTCATGAACTTCTCGTCGGCGTCGATCGCCGGCCGGTGCTTCGCGGCCTCGAGGTAGTCCTTGCTCGCGAACTGCCGCATGCCGCGGCCGGGCATCAGCGTCGCCCACGCGGTGAGGACGTCGTGGCGGAACAGCCCGCGCTCGAAGAAGACCTTGCGCAGGTCGGTGCCGAACACCGAGGGCACCAGGGTCTTCACTTCGGGAGGCAGCTCGCCAGCCATCGCCCACTGCGTGCAGGTCAAATAGCTCGGCCCGCGCATGCCGATGTTGCCGTCGACGAAGGGCTGCTTCACCAACCACGCGAGGGTGTCGAGGCCGTCGTCGTGCTCGTGCACGATCGGCTCCCAGTCGCCGCCGCTGTCCATCTGGCCGCGCACGTCCTGCAGCACGCACGCGTAGCCGTAGCGGGTCATCGTCTGGCACTGCAGCTTCTCGACCGGCTTGAGAAAC
>JBBRUE010000410.1:0-6438 GCA_038248085.1 Myxococcales bacterium
GGTGAGAGGAAGGGCGAGAGCAGGGCCAGCGCCGGCGCGAGCACCAGCACCATCACGATGACGCGAAAGAGGGCCGCCAACGCCTCCCGCGGGGCGCGCGCCAGGTCGACCCGCCCCCGGGCCGGCAGCGCGCGCACCGAGAGCGCGTCACCCAGCGCCCGCAGCACCCGCGCGAGCCCGAAGCCGAGGGTGGCCAGCACGCCCAGGCCCAGCGCGAACACCGCCCCCCGCCACAGGCCCTCGAGGCGGGGGGCGAGCAACGAGAGCCCGATGAGGGTGGCGACGAAGGACCCCGCGTCGAGCAGCAGCAGGCGAATCAACTTTCGCTCGGGCGAGACGGCGGCCGGGCGCGGGTGCTTGAGCCCCTCGAGCCAGCTCCCGTAGAGCGAGACCAGGGTCTGGAGTCGCGACGGCAGGCGGCGGTCGACGGCGTCGGCGATTCTCGGCGCAGCCCGAATGAGCGCCGGGGTGGTCAAGGTGGTGAGCGCCGAGACGGCCACCGCGAGCGGGTAGAGGAACGCGCGCGTCGCGCCCAGCGACAACCCGAGCCCGGCGATGATGAAGGAGAACTCGCCAATCTGCGCGAGGCTCAGGCCCGACTGCACCGAGGTGCGCACGCCGTTGCCGGTGAAGAAGAGGCCCAGCGAGACGAAGAGCACCTTGCCCAGCACCACCAGCGCGGCGAGCGCCAACACGAAGGGCCAGGTGTCCTTCAGCAGTGCAGGGTCGAGCAGCATGCCCACCGAGATGAAGAACACCGCGGCGAAGAGGTCGCGAATGGGCCGAATCGCCAGCTCGACGCGGTGCCCTTCGCCCGACTCGGCCACCAGGGAGCCCGCGATGAAGGCGCCGAGCGCGACGGAGTAGCCCGCCGCCGAGGCCAGGAGCGCGAAGCCGAACGACAGCGCGATGGCGGTGACCACCACCATCTCGTCGCGCCCCTGCTTGAGCACCAACCGCATCAAACGCGGCACGATGAGCAGCCCGCCGATGAGGAGCGCAGCCAGGAACGAGCCGAGCCGCCCCAGGGTGAGCGCCACGTCACCGGGTAAGAGGCCAGCACCCGACGCCAGCGCGGTGAGCACCGCCATGAGCACGATGGCCACCAGGTCTTCGACCAGCAGCACGCCCACCACGATGCCCTTCACCGGGTCCTTCACGTTCAGCTCGGCGAAGGCGCGCGCGACGATGGTGGTGCTGGAGATGGCGACGATGGCCCCCGTGGCGATGCTCTCGAGCGGGCTCCACCCGAAGGCACGGGCGGCGACGAAGCCCAGGCCCACCATGGCGCTGGTCTCGAAGAGCCCGGTGAGCAACGCGGTGGGGCCCACGCGGACCAGGGCGCCGAGGCGAAACTCGAGCCCGAGCGCGAACATGAGGAGGATGACGCCGAGCTCCGAGAGCGCCTGGATGAGCTCGGTGTTGGCGGTGAGCGGGAACGCGGCGACGTGGGGCCCGACGAGCAGCCCGGCGACGAGGTACCCCAGCACGACGGGTTGCTTGAGCTGGTGGAAGAGGACGGTGGTGACCGCGGCGACCCCGAGGACGAGGGCGAGCGCCACGAGGAAGTCGTGCGCAGAGGGCATGACGGCTCCGGTGGAAGAGAAGAGGAGAGACTGGCGTCAGCGCAGCGCGTCCACCACCTTGACCGCGCCGGCCTGCATGGCGGGCAAGAGGCCCCCGAGCACGCCCACCAGCAGCGCCAGCACCACGCCAGCCCCGAGGTCCGCCGGGCCGAGGGGCACGCCCCCCTCGAGCAGGAAGGGCATGTTGAGCGGCACCCGGGCCACGGCGAAGGCCAGCGTCACCCCCGCCACGCCCCCGAGGATGCCGACCACCACCGACTCGAGCAGCATCGACAGCAGCACGGCGATGGAGCGGTAGCCGACGGCGCGCAGCACGGCCAGCTCGCGGCTGCGCTGGGCCACCGCGGCGTACATGGTGTTCATGCCTCCGAAGATGGCCCCCAGGGCGATGATGATGGCGATGAAGCGGCCCAGCGCCGACATCCACAGGCTCATCCCACCCACCCGGGCGAAGGCGGCCTCGGCGGTCAGCGCCTGGAGCGGCTCACCGCGCTGCGCGCCGACGAAGTCCACCAGGGCCTTTGCCTGGGCCGCGCCGCCGGTGCGCACCATGAAGCCGGTGACGTCGGGCCGGTTGGCCGCCGCGCCCAACGCGTCGAGGTCGAGCCACACCTCCTGCTCGTAGACCCCGCCCTTGGCGGTGAAGATGCCGATGACCTTCCAGTCGGTGCGCTCGAAGCGCAGCGGGTCACCCACCTTCAGGTGCTGCGCGCGGGCGAGCTGGGCGCCCACCAGCACGCCGGTGCCCGAGGTCAGCGGCGCGCCTTCCGCCAGCGCGAACTCCCGGTAGAGGTGCACGTTGGCCGGCTCGAGGCCGCGCAGCATGCCGTCCTGCAGCTCTCCTGAGGGCAGCGTGAGGCTGGTCGCCAGGGACAGCTCGGGGGAGATGACCGGCCTGCCTCCCTCGGAGACGACCTGGGGCTGGGTGGCCAGCCACGTCGCGCTGGCGCGGCTGACCTGGGAGAACTCCGGGGTCAGCGCGCCGGCCTGCAGCACGATGACCTCGTCGGGCTGGGCCGTGCTCTTGAACATGTGCTTCATCTGGCCGCTGACGGCGGTCATCACCACGTACACGGCCACCACCGCGCCGATGCCCAGCACGGTCAGCGCGGTGCGCGTCTTGCGCACCCACAGCGAACGGAGGTTGTAGGAGAGCGGAACGAGCACGGTGCCCTTTCAGTCGACCACGCGCAGGGCGTCGACGATGGTGAGGCGGATGGCCGAGAGCGCGGGGAGCAGCCCGCCCACCGCGCCGATGAGGAGGCTGGCGACCAGGCCCACCCCCACGGTGGAGGCGTCGAAGTGGAGCCCGGCCAGCAGCGCACCCTGGCCGCCGAGGGCGCCCGCGGCCACCGCCAGGCCCAGCGCCCCACCGACTCCGGAGAGCAGCGCCGCCTCGAGGGCCACCATGGCCACGATGGAGGCGGGGGTGAAGCCGAGGGTCCGCAGCACACCCAGCTCCTGCACCCGCTCGCGCACGTTCATCGACACCGCGTTGAGCGCCCCCAGCACGGTGATGACCAGGGTGATGACCCCCATCACCTTGAGGTAGTCCACGAAGCCGACGAACTGCTCGACGATCTTCTGTGCGTAAGCGGCCTCCGGGGCGGTCTCGGTAGGCGAGGGCCCGTCGCGGGTCAGCGCGTCGATGGCGGCAGAGACCTGGCTGTCGTTGCTGGCCGCGGTGGGCTTGACGAGAAAGGCGGTGACGCGACCGACGCTGCCGCGCGCGTCCTGCAGGTAGCCGCGGTGCACCAGGATGTGGCGCTCGAGGTCCGAGCCTTGCGGCGGGAGGAGGCCGCTGACGTGGAAGCTCATCTGCAGCTCGCGGATCTCCACCTGCGCCCCCGGCACCCAGCCCATCTGCGCCGCGAGCAGGTGGCCGACGATGACGGCCTGCCGGTCTTCTTTGAAGGCGCTCCAGGTGGCCGGGTCGACCTTGAGGCCCTTCACCGCCAGGTACGAGTCGTCATCGATGCCGTTGACGAAGATGTGCACCCGCTTGTCGCCCACCACCGCGAGGTCGGTGACCAGGCCAGTGACGGCTTCCGCGCCGGCCACCTGCTCGAGGCGGCCCTGGAGGGCCAGCGGCAGACGGCTGGCCAGCACGTTGGCCCGGCCCTTCTCGCGCACGTGCAGCAGCCGCTCGTGGCGGGCCTGCTTCACCGGGAACATGATGCCGTCCACCGCGGCCTGCAGCGAGGCCATCACGAACACCGCCACCGCCACGCCCAGCGCCACCAGCGCCGAGCGCCGCTTGTTGCGCAGCACGTTCTTCCAGATGAGCGGGAAGTGAATCACGGCGCGCGCCCCGGGGCGGCCGGGCTGACCTTGCCCTGCGAGTAGGTGAGCTGCCGCGTGGCCCGGCTGGCCTTCTCGGCGTCGTGGGTGACCATCACGATGGTCTTCTTGTGTTGCTGGTGGAGGGCGACGAACAGCTCGATGATCTCCTCGCCGGTCTTCTCGTCGAGGTCGCCGGTGGGCTCGTCGGCGAGGATGAGCCGGGGGTCGGTGGCGATGGCGCGCGCGATGGCCACCCGCTGCTGCTGCCCACCGGACAGCTCGTTGGGCCGGTGGGTGAGCCGGTCGGAGAGGCCCACCAGGGACAGCGCCAGCTCGGCCTGCTCACGCCTGCGCGCGGCCGAGAGCGCGGTCAGCCGCAGGGGCAGCTCCACGTTCTCCAAAGCAGAGAGCACGGGCACCAGGTGGAAGACCTGGAAGACGAAGCCCACGCTCGCGTTGCGGAAGCGGCACAGTTCCTTCTCGGAGAGCGTCCCCAGCGAGGCGCCCGCCACCTCGAGCGTGCCCTCGTCAGGCCGGTCGAGGCCGCCCAACAAGTGGAGGAGCGTGCTCTTGCCCGAGCCTGACGGGCCGCGAATCGAGACGAACTCACCTTCTTCGACGTCGAGGTCGAGGCCCGAGACGGGACGGATCTCCTCGGAGCCCTTGCGGTATCGCTTCACCAGACCGCGCGCGTGGATGAGTGCCATGGGTCGTGCTCCTTGTAGCCGTGGTGCCGGAATAGTCAGGGGGTCTTCACGTCGATGGCCACCCGCGCCGCCATGCGCGGTCGCACCAGGGCCAGGGCGCTGCCCTCATCGAAGACCACCGTGACCTCCAGGGTGCCCTTCTGCCGGTCGGCCTCGAGGTCGACGCGGGTGACGTGGCCGGGGAAGGTGGTGGCGGGCAGGGCCTCGACGGTGATGACGGCGCGCTGCCCCGGGCGCACCAGGGTGGCCTTCGCCTCGGGCACGTCGACCTTCACCTCGAGCCGGGCGAGATCCGCCAGGGCCATCGGCGCCGGGCCGTCGGTGGCCACGGCCTCGCCGGTGCGCACGCGCACCTCAACCACGGTGCCGTCGGCGGGAGCCAGCAGCCGCTTGAGAGCCAACCGCGCCTCGGCCTGGGTCAGCAGCGCGCGGGCGCGGGCTACTTCGGCAGAGGCGCTGGCGAGGGACGTCTTGCGGGTGCCGCGCTCGAGCGCCGCGAGGCGGGCCTGAGATGAGCGCTCGCGGGCCTCCTCGGCCTCGGCGGTGCGCTGGGCCTCCAGCGCCTGGGAGCGGGTGGTGCCCCCGGCGTCGAGCAGAGCGCGCGCCTGGGCCAGCTTCTCGCGAGCGTCGGTGGCGCGGGCGACGGCGGCCTCGGTGTCGCGGCGTGCCTGGTCGAGCTCCTCGGGGCGGGCGCCCTCGCGCAGCTCGTCGAGCCGGGCACGCGCCGCGTCGAGGGCCGCCTGCGCCTGGGCCACGTCGGCTTGCTCCGCCTGCGCGTCGAGCTCGAGCAGCAGCTGCCCCGCGCTCACCTGGGCGCCTTCCTCGACGTGCACCGCGCTCACCACGCCCGGCGTGCCGAAGGCCAGCTCGCGGCGCTCGCTCGACTCGACCCGGCCGCCGGCCATGACGGAAGAAGCGGAGGCCACGGTCAGCGGCGTCACCTCGGTCGGGCCTGGGCCCTTGCCCGGGTCCAGCTCGGCCGGTGCCTGGCCCGGGCCGCGCGCGAACCAGCCGCCCACCGCGCCGAGCACCAGCAGGCCCACGCCCGCCACCACCAGGAGCCACGGGCCGCGGGGCCGCGCCGGCGCGTGCCGATCTTCGGGCGAGAGGCGCAGGCGGGAGAGGTCGGGCATGGGCCTTTTTCCATACGCCATTCCGGGGCAGGTGCGACTGGAATCGAAGGCGCGTTTGCGGCCCCGGCCTACTCCCGCTCTACTTCGTGCGTGTACGACGACTGCCCCGACCACGGTCTCCCCGGCCTCAGCGTTTGCGACAGCTGCGTGCGACCGCTGTGTCGCAAGTGCAAGGCGACACGGTCTCGGTGTGCCGAGTGTCGCGCGGCGGCAAGCCAGAGCCCCGACTCCGCCGTTCCCGGGCGCTCGGCGGCGAGCACGAAGAGTGCGGTGCTCCTGCTCGGGCTCATCTCGCTCGTGACGATGGTGCTCACGTGGAAGGGCTGCCCTGGCCTGCCTCACGACATCATCTGGCTGAAGTGACTCGAGACGTGGCGCTCGCCTTGCAAACCGGAGGCGCATGCCGCGCCGAGGACCCACCCCGTACCGTCCTCCCGTCGTCACCTCGACCCCACCCCAGACTCGCGCCCCGGTGCTGCTGTCCTGCTCGGCCACGGGGAGATTCGATTGCCGGCCTGTCGTCGGCTACGAGTGCTGCAAGCCGAACGTCCACGCCTGCAACGGGTGCAAGCCCCACTGATCAGGCCGACGGGTTCAATCAAGATGCGACACCACTCCTCCGTTCTGACTGAAGGGGCTTCGACGCACCCATCACCAGCCCAGGCGTTCAGGGCGCCGGCGCCGACGACGAATCGTGCAGCTCGGCGAAGTAGTACTTGCGGAACTGCA
>JBBRUE010000411.1:0-6434 GCA_038248085.1 Myxococcales bacterium
AGGCGACCGTGACGAGCGGCCGCCCGAGTCTCGCGGCCATCGCCTCGACGAAGCGGCTCTTGCCGCAGCCCGTCGGCCCCTTCAGCAAGAGCGGGAGCTGCTGCCGGAACGCGTGCTCGAAGATCGCGCACTCGTCCCGGACAGCCCGGTAGAACGGAGTCGGTTCTGGGCTCATACGGCGGCTGCCGGCGTCGGGAGCGCGTCGACCTCGTCGGCCTCCGCCTCCTCGGCCTCCGTGGTGACCGTGCTCACGGGCAGGCCGTAGCGGATGAAGTTGATGATGTAGAGGCCGATGCCCGTCGTGAAGACCGTCGCGGCGAGCACGAGGCCGAGGAAGTGCACCTCGAGCGCCTTCTGCACGACGAGGAAGTCCATTCCGACCTTTCGCTCGAGATAGACCTGCGCGATGCCGGCGACCGCGAACGCGCCCGTCATGCCGATCATTCCGATGTTCGACATCCAGAAGGCCCACTCGGGCATCCAGTCGCCCCATAGCTTGCGCTGCGTGAGCTTCGGGACTGCGTAAGCGATCGTCGCGAGCACGATCATCGCGTAGGCGCCCCAGAAGGCCATGTGCCCGTGCATCGCGGTGACGAGAGTGCCGTGGGTATATCGATTCACCTGCGGAATCGTGTGCGCGAAGCCGAGGAAACCGGCGCCGACGAAGCTCATGAACGCGCAGCCGAGCGTCCACTGCAGGGCGACCTTGTTCGGGTGCGCACGGCCACCCTTCTTCGCCATCTGGAAGGCGTAGATGGCCATGCCCAGGAACGCGAGCGGCTCGAGCGCGCTGAAGACGCCACCGATGACGAGCCAGTACTTCGGAGTGCCGATGAAGTAGTAGTGGTGGCCCGTTCCGAGGATGCCCGAGAGGAACGTGAAGCCCACGATGACGTAGAGCCACTTCTCGATGATCTCCCGGTCCACGCAGGTGAGCTTGATCAGCAGGTACGAGAGGATCGCGCCCATGATCAACTCCCACACGCCCTCGACCCAGAGGTGCACCACCCACCAGCGCCAGAAGCTGTCGACGGTCTGGTTGTCGGTGGGGATCATGCCCGGCAGGTAGAGCAGCGCCGCCGAGAGCAGCCCGAAGAAGAGCACCATCACGGTGGTCGACTTCTTCTCGCTCTTCCACACCGTCCACCCGATGTTGCCCACGAAGAGCAGCACGTCGATCACCACCAGGTAGTCGAGCGGCCGGGGAATCTCGAGGAACTTGCGGCCTTCCCACCAGTTGAAGTGGAAGCCGATGAGCGCGGTCACGCCGACGATGACGAAGGCGATCAACTGCACCCACGCCAGCTTCGGCCAGGCCAGCTCGCGGTCGCACTCGTCAGGAATGATCCAGTACGCGGCGCCCATGAAGCCCGAGAGCATCCACATCACCAACAGGTTGGTGTGCGAGGCGCGCGCGGTGTTGAAGGGGATCCACGAGTGCAGCTGGTCGTTGCCCGTGTGGGCGAAGGCCATGATGAAGCCGTAGACGATCTGCAGCGAGAACAAGAGCATGCACGTCGCGAAGAAGCCCCACGCGACCTTCTGACTGTTGAACTTCATCGGGCCATCTCCTTCTGCGACGACAAGAACGTGACGAGCTCGGCGATCTGTTCGTCGGTGAGCGGCAGTTTGGGCATCTTCGAGTCGGCCTTGACCGACAGCGGGTCTCTGAGCCGCTTCTCGAGGTACACCGCGTCGTAGCGGGTGCCCACGCCGTCGAGCGCCGGGCCCACCGTGCCGCCGGCGCCCTCGAGCGCATGGCAGGCGACGCAGAGCTGCGAGAAGATCACCGGCCGCGTCGGCGCGTTCGGAGCCGCCGCGCGCGCCGCCGGGGCGCCCAGCGTCGGCTTCGCGGGGAACCCGTTCAGGTCGACCTTGCCGCACCACTCGAAGAACGAGACGAGGTCGGCGATCTCCTCGTCCTTGAAGTGGTAGTTCGTCATCTTCCGGTCGCCGGGGTACATCGCCTCCGGGTCCTTGATCTGCGCGGTGATAAAGGCGGCGCCGCGGCGGTCGAACACCTTCGTCAGCTCAGGCGCGTAGTACGCCCCTTCACCGAACAGGGTGTGGCACCCCATGCAGTTGTTGTCCTCCCACAGGTGCTTGCCGCGCTTCACGCTGTCGGTCAGCGCCGCGGCGTTGGTGCGCCCCGGTATCTGCTGAAACGTGTCCCACGTGAGCCCGAGGAAGACCGAGGCACACGCCGCGGTTCCCCCGAGAAAGAAGGCCTTCGCTGCTGATTTCGAGAGCATGAGGCACCGACGTTTCAGCGAACGTGCCAAGACCCGAGGCGCTCGGAAGCACCCGCGTCGCCTCGACGAGCCGTGTTTCACGACGTTTCAATAAGAAACAGTGTCAAGCAGGACGGATACCCGCCTCGGCCGCTTCAGTTGGGCTGTTCTTTGCAGCCGAGGGTCCTCGAAGCACCACCACCACGGAGATCGAACGCATGTACGTGACGATGCTGAGCCTGACGCTGCTGGCCCTGGGGGGCGCGCTGCCCGAAGAGAAGGCCGTGCTGACGGAGCCGCCGAGGGTCCCGCCGCCCATCACCCGCACCACCCCGGCGAAGGTCGACGTGGAGCTCGAGGTCATCGAGAAGGTGATGCAGATCGCCGACGGCGTCGACTACACCTTCTGGACGTTCGGAGGCACGGTGCCGGGACGTTTCATTCGCATTCGTGAAGGGGACACCGTCGAGTTCTGGCTGAAGAACAACCCGAACAACAAGCTGCCCCACAACATCGACCTCCACGCGGTGAGCGGGCCGGGCGGCGGCGCGGCGAGCACCTTCACGGCGCCGGGCCACAAGAGCCGCTTCACCTTCCAGGCGCTCAACCCGGGTCTGTACATGTACCACTGCGCCACCGCGCCGGTCGGCATGCACATCGCCAACGGCATGTACGGGATGATCTACGTGCAGCCGAAGAAGGCGCTGCCGAAGGTCGACCACGAGTACTACGTGGTGCAGGGCGACTTCTATACGGACGCCGACTTCGGGGCGAAGGGCCTGCAGCCCTTCTCGATGAAGCGGGCGATCGACGAGAAGCCGTCGTACGTGGTGTTCAACGGCAGCGCGCTCTCGCTGGTCGGTGACCGGGCGCTCAAGGCGAAGGTCGGCGAGACGGTGCGGCTGTTCGTCGGCAACGGCGGCCCCAACCTCGTCTCCAGCTTCCACCTCATCGGGGAGATCTTCGACAAGGTCTACACGGAGGGCGGCAGCAACGCGCAGGAGAACGTGCAGACCACGCTCATCCCCGCGGGCGGCAGCGCCATCGTCGAGTTCAAGCTGAACACCGACGGCACGTACCTCCTGGTCGACCACTCCATCTTCCGCACCTTCAACAAGGGCTCGCTGGGCATGCTCAAGGTCGAGGGGCCGAGCAACAAGGTCGTCTACTCGGGCAAGGAGGTCGACGAGGTGTACCTGGGCGACGAGTCGGTCGCGACGTCGATCCGCGCGCAGCCGCCGCTGGCGCCGGCGATGTCGGGCCCGCCCGATGGCCGCGCGCTGTTCCTCGCCAACTGCGCGATGTGCCACCAGGCCGAGGGCCAGGGCGTGCCCGGCGCGTTCCCCCCGCTGGCGAAGAGCGACTTCCTCGCCACCGTGTCCAACAAGGAGCGCGCCACCCCGGTGGAGTTCGTGCTGCGCGGCAAGACGGGGAAGCTCACCGTCAACGGCACCGAGTACAACGGCGTGATGACCCCCGTGGCTGGCCTCGATGACGCGGCGCTCGCCTCGGTGCTCACCTACGTCTCGAACGCCTGGGGCAACAAGGCGCCGCCGTACACCGCCGAAGAGGTGAAGAAGTACCGCGCCGCGATGCCCGCGGTCCCGGCTCCCACCAACGGCCACGAGTAAGGCCATGCGCGCGCTGCGGCTCGTCGTGTTGCTCGCCAGCTCCGCCCTCGCGGGTGAGGTGGTGAGGCTCCCGGCGGGCCGCTACGGGCCGTTGTTCGGTCTCGACGTGGGGCAGACCACCTTCCCCGTCGCGCCCTTTCGACTCGACGTGCGGCCGGTGTCGCGCGCCGAGTTCGCGGTGTTCCTCGAGGGCCACCCGGCGTGGCGCCAGGGCCAGGTCGCGAAGGCGCTCGCCGATGAGCGCTACCTCGCCACGTGGAAGCCCCCGCAGCACCCCGCCTCGCCGGTGACCGAGGTCTCGTACTTCGCGGCGCGCGCCTACTGCGCCTCGAAGGCCGGGCGCCTGCCGAGCACCCTGGAGTGGGAGTACGCAGGCGCTGCCGACGAGACGCGCCGCGACGCCTCGCGCGAAGCCGACTTCGCCCAGCGCATCCTCGACTGGTACGGAAAGCCCAACCGCGACGACGACCTCGAGCAACCCGGCAGCCCGAAGAACGTCTACGGCGTCGAGGCGCTGCACGGGCTGGTGTGGGAATGGACCGACGACTTCAACGCGCTCTTCGTGTCGGGCGACAACCGGCAGGACGGCGATCGCAACTCGAAGTTCATGTGCGGCACTGGCTCGACCGGGAGCGCGCGCCGCGAGGACTACGCCGCCTTCATGCGCTACGCGCTGCGCTCGAGCCTCACGCCGCGCACCACCCTGCCGCGGCTGGGGTTCCGCTGCGCGTACGACGCCGGGCCCGAGGTGAAGCCATGAGAGTCGCCCTCCCGATGCTGGTGCTGCTGTGCTTCGCCGCCCCGCGCGCCCAGGCCGAAGACGCCGTAGCGATGAACGTGCTCGCCCTCGACACCACGTTCCACGACGAGGCCGGCGCGAAGACCACCCTCTCGGCGCTCGCGGGCCGGTGGTACGCCCTGACCTTCGTCTACACCTCGTGCGCCGGGAGCTGCCCGCTCACCACCCGCAAGCTCAAGCGCCTCGACGCCGCGCTGGAGAAAGCCGGCAAGCCGCTCGACCTGGTGGTGGTGAGCCTCGACCCCGCGCACGACACGCCCGACGCGGTGCTCGCCTACCGCAAGCGCTACCAGCTCGAAGAGGCCAGGCGCTGGCGCATTCTCGTGGGGGACGACGCCCAGGTGCGCACGCTGACCATGCTGCTGGACTTCAAGTACACCCGGAACCCGGAGTCGGGCGTCATCCTCCACGACAACACGGTGTTCCTCGTCGGGCC
Organism: Myxococcales bacterium; assembly: GCA_038248085.1. GTDB lineage: Bacteria > Myxococcota > Myxococcia > Myxococcales > Myxococcaceae > Archangium_A. Next base: position 5,098 of record JBBRUE010000411.1, read on the forward strand.
CGACGGCACGGTGAAGACCTCGATGTCGTCGTTGGACCAGCCGATGGACGACTTCCTCGCGGCCGTGCCCCGGGCGTCGAAGAAGAAGAAATAGGAATTGCCCAGGTCCTGACGCCTCGTGAGCTCCTTGTTCAGGGCGGCGAGGCGGGCTGCGAATGGTTCAGCGAGATGAGCGACCATCATCCGCTGCTCATCGGTCGGCTCGGAGCCACCACGCCGCGGCGTGCGCCCACGGGCCCCTGAGCTCGGCCTCACGGCGAGTCCTTCACCTCAGGGGTTGGGGCAGCCAACCACTTTCAGCGGCGTGAGCGCCTCGAGCTCGAGGTGGTAGTCGTCGCGCAGCCCCTTTACGAGCGCGGCGTGCTCTTCGACGCCCAGGTCGGCGAGCGGGACGCGAGAGAGAATGAAGGCACCGTAGTCGTGCGTCTCTTCCTCCGACGACGCAGAGCACACGTACGCGAGCATCGAGTTCTCGAACCGGTGCGTGAACTGCCACTGCTCGTGGTACCCGACGTAGTTCTCGTAGACGAGCCGCATCACGCCGCCGTCGGTGCGGGTGTACTTCCCTTCGTTCTTGCAGAGGCGCGTCTGGCCAGCGCGAGTGAGCGGCACCGAGTTCTGCGCCCGGAACTCCGTTGGCCCGAGCGCCGTGAGCACGAAGCGCTGGCAGTCATCGAAGAGCACGTAGTCGGGCCCCTTGATGCCGACCACCCACCAGGTGCCGTCCACGTTCTCGAGTGGAACCGCCGGCACGTCGGGCGCGCCGCACTTCGGCAGCGACCCGAAGCCGAGCTGGATGCACTGGTTGCCGAGCCCGCACTCGGTGAAGGCCCTCGCCGTGGCGGACTGGAAGTAGGCGCCGCAGAAGGTCGGGCACTTCATCTTGTCGTCGCCGCACGCCTGTAAGCAGTCGAGCCACGCGCTGCACTCGGGGTCTCGCGCGCACGCCACGACGTCGCCGCCGCACCGCACCCCGAGACAGCGCAAGGTGGCCGACGGATCGCCCGGCGAACCGAAGTACGCGCCGTACAGCACCCAGCCCAGCGCCACCGCCACGAACGAACCGGAGCTCAGCGCGAGGAGGCGACCACGGGTCATGAAGTCTCCAGTGCGAGCAGTGGATGCCGGACTCGAACACGGCACGCCGGCCGCCGTCCGTTCAGAATCAGCGCGCGTAGAGTCGATCGATGAGCGTGGCGATCGCCTCGCGTCGGGCCGCGGGCGTCTGGGCCAGCACCCCTTCGGCTTGGAGGACGTCGATCAATCGCTGAGGGACCACCCCGTTCTCACCCACCACCGCGGCGTGGCCCTCGCGGACCTCGATGGTGGTGACGCCC
>JBBRUE010000412.1:0-6434 GCA_038248085.1 Myxococcales bacterium
GGTGGAAGGCGGTGTCGAAGACGGCGACCTGGCGCAGCCAGGGAAAGAGCTCCTGTGCGATGCGAATGCCGAGGAGGTTGGGTGGGTTGTGCAGGGGCCCGAGCGGGACACACGCCTCGATCTGTCGCACCACCTCCGGGGTGATGACGGTGGAGGCCGAGAAGCCCGCGCCGCCGTGCACCACGCGGTGCCCCACGCCGCCCAGCGACTGGGCGAGGCCCACCTCGCGCAGCAGCTGGACCGCCGCGCGCAGGGCCTCGTTGTGGGTCGCGCCGGGCAGGGGCCGCGAGTGCTTCTGGCCCGCGTGCTTCCAGTCGAGCGAGGCCTCCTCGGAGTGCAGGCGCTGCGCGTTTCCCGAGAGGTGTTCCACGCCGGTGACGGCGTCGAGCACGGCGAACTTCGCCGACGAGCTCCCACAGTTGAGGACGAGGATGTTCACGAGGCGACTCCTGCAGGCGGCGCTACCATGTTGCACTGCAACATCAAGCAGAGACCCGAGGCGAGCTGCGAAGTGTGCCAGCTGCGCTTCACGGGTCCATGTCGCGCAGCCAATTCAACCCATCGACGATTCAGGCGCACGCCGTCGAGGCTGCTCGGGCTGGTCAGCGGCACTGCTGAAGTTGTTGAAGCGCGGCCGCGAGCCGGTGCCGCAGTGCTGCCGGAGCCCGGTGGGACAGCACCTCGAGCGAGCGCTGTTGCGTCGTGACCGCGCGACCGCACTGCCCCGCACTCGCGAAGACGGACGCGCTGGTGGTCAGCACGCGCACGTCCTCGGGAGCGAGGGAGATCGCCTGCGCTGCGAGCGCGACGGCTTCCTCCCGCGCGCCCTCGGAGGCGCGGCGCTGCCCCAGTTCGCTGGCCGCGAGCGCGGACTCGGGGTCGAGGGCGTGCGCCCGCTCGAGCGCCTGGCCGCGTTCGACGTCGGACTCGGGGTGCTCCCGCAGGGCCATCGCCAGCAGCAGCCAGCCCGACGCGAGGGTGGGCTTAGCCACCGTCAAGGCGCGCGCCGTCTCGAGGCGGGCTTCGGCGGTCTCCTGCGTCACGAGGTGCTGTTCGAGGGCACGGAGGTCGTGGGCGTCGAGGGTCATCGCGGTGCGGGCCTCGCGGCGGGCGCGCGGCCACGCTCCGTTTGCCGCGGCGACGCGCGCGAAGAGGGCGTGTACTTCGGCGTCGGGCAGGACGCGGTCGGCCAGCTCGCTGGAGAGCCCACTGAGCTCCAGCCGCTGGGAGTGCGTCGCGCCGCGGGTGATGAAGGCCTCTGAGGCCTCGGCCATCGCGCGCGGCGGGAGATGCACGAAGGCGGTGTCCCACGCCGTGCGGGGGTCCTGCCCTTCGGCGAGGCCGTGCAGGAAGCGCTCGAGGGCCGGCCGCTGCTCGTTGAAGAGGAAGTGCACCCAGAACCAGGCGCTCGCGTACCGGTGCTGCTCGAGCCCGCTGTTCGCGTCTTGCGGGTCGGCGTCCCACGCCCACAGCGACGGCACCGGGAGGATGCCCCAACGCAACGCATCGCCCAGGCGCTCCTGGTTGGCGGTGCCGCGCGTGGCGTTCTTCGCCTCGGCGTCGATGGTGATGGTCTCGAGGTACAGCGCGAGCCCCTCCGCGAGCCAGCGCGGCAAGCGGCGGTACGACTGCGCGGCGTAGAAGTGCGTGAGCGCATGGAGGAGGACCTGCAGGCGAGGGTGCTGCTCGAACATCGAGCTGTCGCTGCTGATCACCATCAAGGAGCCACGCCAGTCGTGCGTGAAGGCGCCTTCCATCGGGGCCTCGGCGGTCAGCGACTGCAGCTGCGCCGCGTTCTGCAGGAGCACGACTTCGAGCTTCCGGTCAGCCGGGTTCGCGCCGAGGAAGGCGGGCAGCAGGGCCGCGCGGGCGCGCTCGAGCTCCACCGTCGCGGCGCGCGCATCGTCGGGGCCGAGGTTGGTGCGCACCACGAAGTGCGAGGAGGTCAGCTCGTGCCATGTCTCGCCGCCGTGCGCAGGGCATTCGGGCACGAGGTGCGCGCAACCCGTGAGGAGCAGGGCCAACCAGACCGGGAGCGACTTCAGCGGCATCGCCGCGGACCATCGCACGGGCGCGGTGTGTCGACCCGCCCCACCTCAAGGCCGTTGCTCACCTAGACTCACCCACCAATGCTTCGTCGCTGTCTCGCCCTCGTACTCCTGAGCCTCGCGGCCTGTCCCGGCCCGGTGGAGCAGACCTGCAACCGGCTGTTGATCGACAGCACCGGCATTCCCTCGGCCGGCGGATTCGGAGGCGCGGGCGGGAGCACCGGCGGAAACGAAGACCCCATCGGCCTCACCGGCGAGCCGCAGCGGCTCACGCTCTTCGCCCAGCTCACCTCGTGCGTCAGCGACGTGCTCCGCGCCGACGTAGAGATCATCGGCCCCGACAACCTCCCGCTCCCCCCCGAGACGACCGCGACGCCGCGCCCCGGGAGCCTCGGCGCGGTGCACGCCGAGCTGTCCTTCACCCCGACCCAGGCCGGCACGTACCTGGTGCGCGTCGCCTTCGAGCCGTCGCTGGGCGTGCGCTCCGTCACCTTGCGGGTGGCCGAGTCGCACCTCGACGGCGGCGGCGTGCACCTCCCGCTCCCGGCCTCGGTCCGCGGGGGGCTCTGGCCGCTCACCGCTGACACCCTGGCCTATGAGCCCGGGGCCGGGCGCGTCGAGCTCCTCTCTTCCGACGGAGGCGTCACCGCTTTCATCGGCGAGCAGCTCGTGGTGGTCGACACCGTCCTCTGGTCCGTCGCGAGCGCCACCAGCACGCTCGAGCGCCGCGTCTTCGAAGACGGCGGCTTGCGAGTGACCGACCGCTACCCCGGCTTCTCGAGCAACCCGTTCCCCGGCCTGCACGACGTCGACGTCGCCCTGCGCCTGCGCACCAACGGGCAGCTCGGCGTCGCGCGGGCGGGGGTGGCGAGCCCCGTCAGCCTCACCGACCCGCTCCCGCTGCCGGCGATGTTCTTCGTCGAGCCCAGTGGGAAGCTCTTCAACACCAGCGCCGCAAACCTCACCGCCTTCGTCGCGCTCGAGCCTGGCGTGGCGTGGCGCGTCGACGGGTTCAGCAACGGGCTGCTGGGCGTCTCCCGCCCCTTGGCCAGTCTCGACGACCCTCCGTCCTTCGCGCTCCACCACGCCGCCGAGTCGTTTCTCGCGCCCACCGGCGGCTTCGAGCGGGTGCCGTTGTGGCTCCCCTTGCCCGGCCGCGACGTCAGCGTGCTGGTGTCGGCCGAGGGCGGCGGTCTCACGTTCCAGGCCTGGCCGCGCTCCGCGGTCATCAGCGTAGGGCGCCATTTCCTGCTCCTGCGTGACGCCGGGGGCACCGGGGTGCGCCTGGCCCCTCGCTAACCGACTGAATTCGAAGGATAATTCAAAGCCGACAACTTTTAACGCACCGTGTCGACAATCATCGTACCTTTCAGCAGTTCGGTGGGCCCATGACTTCAGGCGCAGACAGCATCGAGCCGCACCGCCGACGCGCCGGCCAATCGCTTGCCCCGACGAAGGAGCGCACGCAAGCTGCCGCTCTCATGCTGCAGGAGCCCACGCCGGAAGCGCCGCTCCCCTTCGGGCGCTACCAGCTGATCCGCCGAATTGGCGCTGGAGGAATGGGCGAGGTCTTCCTCGCGAGAGAGGGCGGAGACGCGCCGCGGGCGGTGGTGGTGAAGAAGGTGCTGCCGAACCTGGTGGCGAACCGTGCCTTCGTGGGCCGCTTCCTCGACGAGGCCAAGGTGGTGGTGCGGCTGAGCCATCACAACATCGCGCGGGTGTACGCGATGGGCGACGTCGACGGGGAGTACTTCCTGTCGATGGAGTACGTGCAGGGCAAGACGGTGAGCCGCTTCACCAAGCGCCTGCGCGACCGCAAGGTCGACATGCCGCTGGGCATCGCGCTGCTGCTGGGCGAGCGGGTGTGCAACGGGCTCCAGTACGCGCACGACGCGAAGGACGAGACGGGGAGCCCGCTGCACCTCGTGCACCGCGACCTCTCGCCGGCCAACGTGTGCATCAGCTACCGCGGCGAGGTGAAGATCATCGACTTCGGCGCCGCGCAGTCGACGTTGAAGGAAGAGCAGACCGCGCCGCGGGTCGTCATCGGCAACCTCACGTACATGGCGCCGGAGCAGGCCAAGAAGCAGATCGTCGACGGCCGCGCGGACCTCTACTCGTGCGGGGTGATGCTGTGGGAGTTGCTCGCCTGGCACGCGCTGCCGCAGAAGGGCGACCCCATCGAGCGCTGGCGCAAGGCCGCCAACCCCTCGTGGGAAGCCCCCTCGCTGAGCCAGCCGAGCATCCCGAAGGACGTCGACGACGTCATCCTCAAGGCCCTGCGCAAGGAGCCGAAGGAGCGCTACTCGACGGCCACCGAGTTCGGCGAGGCGCTCAAGAAGCTGCGGCTGAAGTACGCGCCCACCGTCAGTGAGCGCGACATCGGCGAGCTGCTGGCGCGGGTGTTCGCCAAGGAGAAGACCGGCGAAGACGCGGTGCTCCACGAGGCGGTGTACGGGCAGACGGTGAACATGCCGGCCGCCGACAAGACGCGCCGGGTGCAGCTGGTGCCGCCGACCGCGCTGGCCTTCGAGCACACCGCGGTGATGGCCTCGGCGGACTTCGTGCCGCAAGACGACCAGGACATCACCGACCCGGGCCGGGAAGATCCGCCGCCCCCGCCAGTGTCGGAAGATGGCACGCCGACGCCTGCGAAGGACCCGCGCTTCACCCAGCCCATCCTCGAGGCGCGGTCGCGCCGCACGGGCTTCGGGGTGACGTTCGCCGACGCGGAAGAGCCGATCATCGAGCGCTCGTTGATTCAGGAGATCGAAGCCTCGGACGACTTCCTCGACCCGCAGTCGGACCCCGAGGCCGACACCCGCGCGAACTACGCCGACGCGAAGTGGAAGACGGTGGTGCTCTTCGTGGGCATCTTCCTCGGCGCGACCGGCCTGGGTTTCCTCGGCGTGTGGCTCGCGCTGCGCTGAGAGGGAGAAGTCCTTCAGCGCAGCGACGGCGGCCCGTAGCGCGCTTCCTTCTCGAGGGTCAGCGCCGGGAGCGCGCCGCCCACGAACAGTGCGCCGAGCAGCTCGAGGTCTTCGCCGCCCCCGGAGGTGATCATCGCGCGGCCGCCGCTGATCGCCTCCATCACCACCGGCGCGGAGGTCACGACGTCTTCGACGCTGATCAGCAGCCGGTGCCCGACGGTGTTCAGGGTGAGCTTCGCGAAGTCGCGGCCACCCTGGCGATCGAAGTCGACCATGAGCATCGGGCGGCCGTCGCTGGTGGGGCGCACCTCGGCGCCGACGATGCGGGGGGTGAGGCACTCGGACTCGTGCACCACGTAGACGACGGCGCGCTCGCGGTCGGTGCCGTAGGCGAGGGGAATGCCGGCGTCGCCGAGCGCGGTCTCGAGGTCCTTGCGGGTCGGCGCGGCGAGCGCGCAGGTGGTCGAGGCGCGGTCGGTCTCGACCGGCGCGTGCCACTCGGTGCGGCACCACTGGGCCGCGATGGACTCGTCCTCGGGGCAGAAGGCGAGCCGGCCAGTGCGCGCGAGGAGCGCCTTGATGCGCACCAGGTCGCCGCCATCGGGGACCCGCACGGTGAGGGTGTGGTCGTCCTCGTGGAGCGCGGCCTTCAGCTTGAGGTGCGCCAGCCGACGGTCGACCGTGGCGCGCACCGGCTCGGCGCTCTCGGGCTTGCGGTAGGTGAGCTGCACCCCGCGCTCGATGGCCTGTCGCTCGGGGCAGGCGGTGACCGACAGCAGGAGGACCAAGAGTCCGAAGCGCACGGCGGCGATGCTAGTCGGCGGTCCGTCAGTCCGTTCGTGGATCAGGCCTCGACGAGCACTCCCGGCGGTGGCGTCGTCGGAGCATCGCCGCCAGCAAGACCACCCATGGCCCCGCGCCGACGCTGCTGCACCCGACGTTCGACAAGCTCATGCGGGTGGTCGGCCCGGCTGGGCGCTCGGTGGACGGCGGGGCGGTCAGCGCCACCACGCACACCTGCGGTCCATCGACCAAGCCGTCACAGTCGTTGTCCACTCCGTCGCAGGTCTCGGCCGAGGCGGTCACCGACTGCTCACACGCCCAGGTTCCTGCGTTGCACCGGCGCGCACCGAGCCCGCACGCGCCCCGCTGCCCGGTGTCACACGTCCCCGCATCGGCGGCCGCAGCGGGAGCGCTCTCGCACGCCGCCGCCGCGCCCCACTGGCAGCTCGCGGTGCACGTCTTCTTCGCCACGCCGCAGTCACCGCACGGCTTCTCCTCCACCGCGCCGGGGGCGCAGACGCCCTCGCTGCTGCACGCGCCCCAGCCGCCCCACGCGCCGCCGCTGGTACACCCGCGTGACTGGGTGCCGCAGTTGCCGCAGCTCCGTTGCTGGGCATCGCCGGGGCTGCACTGCACCTGGCCCGCCGGGGTGATGAAGCCGCCGGTGAAGTAC
>JBBRUE010000413.1:0-6417 GCA_038248085.1 Myxococcales bacterium
GGACTCGCCGGCTGGTCGATGGTCACGAACGACCAGTTGTGGGTCTCGAGGCCAAACCCGCCGACGGGGCTGATGCTGGTGATCGCAGACGACGACGTCCAGATCGGCCGGTACCACGAGAGTTCCTGGCCAACGAGGGACTGCACCTGCCCCGCGGTCACGACCACGCGGCCCAGCATGCGCGAGGGGTGCGACGGGGCGCTCGCGACGATGTCCCAGGCGCCGACGGGGAGCGTGAGTGAGTAGACCCCGTTGACCGCCGGGGTCGCGGTCACGCCCGAGCCGGGCGCGGTCAGGGTGATGTCGCGCGGCGAGCGCGGGCCGCGGAAGGTGATGACGCCGGTCACGGTGCCCGTCTTCGGCGCGTCATCCGTCATGGTGATCATCACGTCGGGGTTGGCGCCGCGGACGATGGCGACGGTCGCGCTGCCCGAGCGGAAGAAGGGGTCGCTGCCGATGCGCGCCCGGAACGTCTGCATGCCGGCGGGCACGCCCTCGAACGAGAAGCGGCCCATGGCGTCGGTCACGGCCGCGAGGCTGGTGCCCGGCACGGTGACCGGCACGCCCTCGACGGGCATGGTGTTGAAGCTCACCGAGCCGCCGACGCGGCCCACCGGGGTCAACCGCAGCTCGCCCGTGTCGACCGCGCCCGAGGCCAGCACGCCGACCGCCACGCGCCCTTCCCTGGTGTCCGGCGCCTCGACGCTGACGAGGTACGCGCCGGTCTTGAGGTTCTCGAAGGTGAAGCTGCCGTCCGAGCCGGTGCGTGCGCCTCGCGTCTCCGGGCCGGTGGCGTTCACGGTGAGGTTGATGGGGCTGCTGCCGTCGGCGAACACGACCTTGCCGGTGATCTTCCCGCTGGAGATCTTGAAGGTGAGCACCGGCTCCGGGGCCGACTTGCCCTGGGTGATGACCGTGGACTCGCTCTGCTCTTCGACGTCGGCGCCGCGCACCGTCGCGCGCACGACGTACTTGCCGTCAGGCAGGCTGCCGACCGAGAACGAGCCGTCGTCGGCGGTCACCGTCGCGGCGCTCTGGGGGCCGTACACGATGACGGCGATGCCGCCCGTCGAACCACCTTCGACGGTCACCTTGCCCGTCAGGGTGCCAGCGGGACCACAAGCAGAAAGCACCGAGACCACGGCTCCGAGGAGCCACCGCGAGTTGCGCACGTTCATGAATCCCTCCCGAAAAAGTTGCCGTACCGTAGCAGCGCCTCAGCCCAGTGCACGCATCACGTCGATGTAGGTCTGAGTGATCAGCGCCCCGTCGGCGTGGCGGCTGTCGCGAACGATCCGCCGGCCCGCGACGAAGACGTCGGTGATCGCAGCCGACGAGGCGCCGAACATCACCCCGGCCAGCGGATCCGCAGCGCCGGCGATGGAGGGATGCGCGAGGTCGAGGGCCACGAAGTCGGCGCTCTGCCCGGCGCCGAGTGCGTGCGCGGGGAGGCCGAGGCTCTTCGCGCCGGCCGAGGTGAGAAACCCGAGCAGTCGACGGGCCAGGCCGTCCGCCTCGCCGCCAGCGGGGTCGAGCACGTTGCGGCGCAGGCGCAGCAGGCGGAGGTGGCCCTCGAGCATCTGGGCCTCCTGCAGGAGATCGATGTGTGCGTGGCTGTCGGTGCCCAGCGAGATCGAAGCGCCGGCGAGGGTGAGCGCGTCGGCCTCGACGATGCCGTCCCCCAGGTTCCGTTCGGTCGAAGGGCAGGCGCAGACCGTGGCGCCGCTCCGCCCGAGGCGCTCGATCTCCCCGCGCTCGAGGTGAATGGCGTGCACCGCGGTGAAGCGCGCGCTCAGCAGTCCCGCGGCGTCGAGGAGCTCCACCGGGCGCACGCCGTACTCGGCGGCGCAGGCGCGGAGCTCCGCCGGCTGCTCGGCGACGTGCATGTGCACCGGGCCGGTGGTCCACGCACGGCCGATGATCTCCAGCCAGGCGCGGGGCACGGCGCGCACCGAGTGGGGGGCGAGGCCCACCGTCACCAGCGGGTCGCCCTTCACCTGCGCCGCGAGGTCGCTGGTGCGGCGCAGGAAGGTGTCGACATCGGGGTCGAGGAACCGGCGTTGCCGCGGGTTGGGCTCGACCTGGAAGCCAGCGCGCGCGTAGCCCACGCGGAGCAAGGCGATGCGCAGGCCGACGTCTCGCGCAGCGCGGATCACCTGGCGGGCGAGCTCCTGCTCGTCGGTGTAGGGCGTGCCGTCGGGCTGGTGGTGGAGGTAGTGGAACTCGCCCACCGTGGTGACGCCGGCGAGGGCCATCTCGAGGAAGGCCTGCCTCGAGACGGCGTAGAGCTGCAGGGGATTGAGGGCGGTGGCCACGGCGTACATCGCCTCGCGCCAGCTCCAGAAGTCGTCGCGCTCGTGGCCCTTCGCCAGGAACTCGGTGCGGCCACGGATCGCCCGCTGGAAGGCGTGCGAGTGACCGTTGACGAAGCCGGGCAAGAGCAAGCGCCCCGGCAACGCCACCTGCGCGGCGCGGCTCACGTCGGCATCGGCGGGCAACACGCGCCCCTCGTCGGACACGATGAGCGACCGGCCGCGCTGCAGCGACCCCTCTGCGAACACCGCCTCGGGCAGATAGACCGTGGTCACGGGCGCCTCAGTAGTAGGGACGGAGCATCAGGAACACCACGACCCCGGTCACTGAGACGTAGAGCCAGATGGGGTGGAGCCAGCGCGTCACCTTCATGTGCCGGGGGAACTCCCGCTTCCACGCGAACCAGAAGGCCGCCAGCGACATCGGGACCACGCCGATGCTCAGCAGCACGTGGCTGGCGAGAATGACGAGGTACACCACGCGCACCGTACCGGTGCCCCCGAACTTCGTGTCGCCGTGCACCGCGTGGTACGCGAGATACCCGACGAGGAAGAGCGACGAGGCGACGAAGGCCGACACCATGAGGTAGCGGTGGAGATCGGGGCGCTGCTTCTTGATCGCCACCCAGCCGGCGAGGAGCAGCACCGCCGCCGTGCCGTTGAGCACCGCGTTGACCGTCGGCATGAAGCGCAGGTCGACGTGCGGGCCCTGCAGGCCGCCGTGAAACAGCAGCAACCAGGTGAGCAGCGAGAGGGCGGCCACCGAGAGCACCGCGTTGAAGATGAAGAAGGTGCGGTCACTCGGGCGCGCGGAAGCGGTCGACATGGAGTGCGGCTTTCTATCGGGCCGCCGGGATTCCAGCAGTCCAGTGTGGGGGGAATGTTCACGTGTGGGAGAGCGACTACATTGCGTCACGGTCAACCTTCGCGCACAGTTTGCACCGTTCTTTCTTCTACACGCGTGTGAGGTGGCTAATGAAGCTCGACCGAGTCCTCGCGGCTTGCGCTGTCCTGCTCTGCACCGGCGCGGCCCGGGCCGATGGCCCGACCTGTTCGATCTCCCCCTCGCAGGTGTCGCTCGAGCGACGGCTGCGGCAGCTGTACCTCGATCTCCTCGGGCGCCCGCCGAACCTGGCCGAGTACCGCTTCACCCAGGACAAGGGCGACATCCTCGAGGAGGACGTGCGCGAGTTGATGAGGCGCGACGAGTTCTTCGGGCGTCTCAAGGGCTACCACCGCGCCTTGCTGCGCTCGAACATCAGCACCTCGATCTTCGCCAACGGCGATACCCGGCTGCAGGTCTCGACCGACGGCCTCAAGCCGCTCGAGATTCGCGGCAACCCGTCGAGCCCGCTGCGCGGCCGCAACGGCGCGAGCTGCGATCACTTCATCGAGCAGGACAACTGCAACGCGCAGCACGAAGACCCGCACGCCGAGCCGACGACCAAGACGTGCCGCGACGCGCTGGGCGTGCCGCTCCCGGTGTCCTTCGACTACAGCACCGACAACTACACCTGCACCCGGCTCGACGCGACGGACGCCACCATCACCGATTGCACGGTGGCGGTGACGAAGGGCGCCCTCCAGGACAAGCAGCTCTACTTCTGCGACATGCGGCGGGTAGGCACGGCGAGCACACTCTCGCCGCACCTGTGCCTGCCGCAGGCGGGAAACCCGATCACCGCGGCGATGACCGAAGAGGTCCTCGACACGGCCAACCGCATCATCGCGTTCCGCAACCCGTCACCTCCGGCGGGGCAGCTCGCGCGCCTCGATCGCTGCACCCTCGACCTCCAGCTCAACGGCGGCGTGCGTGGTCGCTACGTGCCGCAGCGGGGCTGCGTGCAGAAGGAAGGGGTGGTCACCGTCTCGGCGCCCTTCTGGGAGGCGACCGCCCCGACGGTCACCATGTGCGCCATTGAGGCCCAGGCCCGCGACACCAACCCGTGGACCATGGAGACCTGCGAGTCAGCGCGCTTTCTCTCCGACCGGGCCTGCGGCTGCGGCGTGGCCGGCCGGCGCTGCGAGTCAGGCAGCGGCGCGATTCACAACGCGCGCATCGCCGCCCTCAACGAGGAACCGCTGCAGCTGATCGACACGGTGCTCCGCCGCGACGAGAGCTACTTCAACATCCTCACCACGCGGCGCGGGGTGGTGAACGGCACGCTCTCGCAGCTCTACCGGGGCGCCCAGAGCCCGACGGTGTGGCAGGTCACCGCGCCCACCCAGCGCAACCTGGTGCCCGACGTGCCGCTGGCGGCCACCGACACCTGGGTCGAGTACACGCGCGACGAGCAGGCCGCGGGCGTGTTGACCACCCCCGCGTGGCTCTACCGCTTCCCCACCCAGCGCTCGCGCGTCAACCAGTTCTGGGGCGCGTTCCTCTGCAAACACTTCGCGCCGCCTGCGGGCGCGGTGGTGCCTCCGCCCGAAGACAGCTGCAACCGCGACAACAACCTCGCCACGCGCTGCGGCTGCTCGTACTGCCACGCGACCATCGAGCCGGTGGGCGCCCACTGGGGCCGCTTCGGCGAGCGCAGCGCGACGTACCTCAACCCGGAGATCTTCCCCAAGGTCTCGGCCAAGTGCCGCGACTGCGCGCTGGCCGGCAACACCACCTGCGACAACGAGTGTGGCGACTACGTGATGCAGGCCTTCGACGGTGAAGGCGCCCAGTCGCTGGGCCTGCTGCGCACCTACCTGTACCGGACGATGGACGAGGAGCCGAACATCGTCGGGGGGCCGAAGCTGCTCGTCGAGCGCATGATGCAGACCGGCGACCTCGAGCGCTGCGCGGTGCAGAACGTATGGAACCACCTGCTCGGCCGGCCGATGACGGCAGAAGAGGAGCGGCTCTACATGAGCGAGCTGGTCGACCAGTTCGCGATGAGCAACCACAACTTCAAGCAGCTCATGCTCCGCGTCGTGTCCACCGACGCCTACCGGAGGGTCGACTGATGGCCCGGCACCTCGTCGTCGCGGCGATCGCGTTGTCCTGTTCTCTCGGGTGCACCAAGGCCCCGTCGAACCCCGGTGACATGCCGGGGTCGCTGAGCCCGGTGCAGTTGCCGGCGGATCACCCGGTGCTCCACCCGCTGCCCGACCCCGAGGCCAACGGGGGCCACGCGGGGCGCGCGCCCCGGCGCATCACGGTGGCGCAGCTCAAGGCGAGCATCCAGACCGTCACCGGGCGGCAGTGGACGCAGATCGACACCCTCGCCTCGTCGCTGGGCCAGGCCGACTACGCGCTGACGGTGTCCGACTCCACCGAGGCCATCCTGGTGTTCGCCAAGTTCCTCGATGACGGCGCCCGCGAGGTCTGCCTCAACGTCGCCCGCGACGATCTCGCGCGCGCCCAGGCGCTGCGGGTGCTGTGGCCCGAAGTGCCCGGCACCAGCCGCGACTTCACGACGCTCGACGACGCGACGATCCAGAAGAACCTGATGACCCTGGCGGTGCGCTTCTGGGGCTCGCCCTTCGAGGCCGCCGAGCTCGCGCCGTGGACCCAGACGTTCAAGAAGGTCGCAGGCCTTGCGAAGACGGCGAACAAGCCCGAGCAGGCCTGGGGCTCCATCTGCGTGGCGATGATGACCGACCCGCGCTTCATCACCTACTGAAGGACGGAGCGATCCCATGAAGAAGACCCTCGCCCTCCCCCGCCGCACCTTCATGAAGGCGGCCGCCGGCTTCGCCGGTGCCAACCTCTTCAGCGGCCTGTCGTTCAAGGCCTTCGCCCAGGCCACCTCGCTGGCGCCGGCCGATCACTGCTTCGTCTTCGCCTACTTCAACGGCGGGTGGGACGTGCTGCTCTCGCTCGACCCGCGCGACCCGGCGACCTTCACCGCGGAGCGCATCAGCGAGACGCGGATCCTGCCGGGCTACGGCCTGCTGTCGGGCGACGCGAGCTTCCCCACCAACGTGGTGCGGCCCGCGGGCAGCAACATCGACTTCGGCCCGGCGATCGGCCGCATGGCGAACCACTTCGACCTGATGTCGGTGGTGCGCGGCATCAACATGAACACGGTCGCGCATGAGGTGGGCTTTCGCTACTTCTTGACAGGCAAAGAGCCAAACGGCTCTTCAGCGCGCGGCTCTTCGACGGCGA
>JBBRUE010000414.1:0-6410 GCA_038248085.1 Myxococcales bacterium
AGCGCCTCGACCTTCGCGAAGCGTCCTCGCAGCGGGTCCTGCAGCACGGCGGCGAGGTCGGCCACGTCCTTCTTCGCGTAGCGCAGCGGCTGCCAGTGCTCGTCGCGGCTCTGTGGAATGCCCAGCAGCAACGCGAAGCGCCGGCCCGCGAAGGCCTTCTGCACCTCGTCGGCCGAGGCCTTCACCGTCACCAGCCCGCCCTTGTCTCCCTTCTCGCCAGTCGAGTGCACACAGCCCGAGGCCGCGACACCGAAGGCAACGAGGAGCGGGCTGAGTCTCACGGGGTGACGTCCACCCGCAGCTTTGCCACGACGATGCCGTCCTGACCACCCAGCCGAATGGCCTCGAGGGCGGTCTGGGCCGAGGTGGGTGCCTCGGAGGCCACCAGCCACACCGACACCGGTCCGTGCTCGCCTGCGAGCGAGAAGCCCAGCAGCCCGTCCTCACCCAGCTCGAGCTCCTGCGCTCCCTGCACCAGGCCCAGCTGGGTCAGCTCGACGGGCGTGCCGCCCCCGCGCTGAATGAAGAGACGCGCCGGCCCCGCGACGGTGGAGCGAACCTGGAAGACCAGCGCCGCTCCGGAGGGCACGGCCGCGCCGTCGTCGATGGGCGTGAGCGCACCGCGCGCCGACTTGAGCGCACCGCGGAGCTCGAGCTGTGCGGTGCTGCTGCCCTTGAGGCCCGTCCACTGCGAGTCCACCGCGGCGGGACGGCTGAGCACCAGCGCCCCGGCGACGAGCACCACGACCGCGGCCGCGGCGGCCATGAAGGCGACCCGCCGCGCCGGCTGGCGCTGCGCCCGGCGGAAGCGCGCGAACGAGAGGGCATCGGTCGAAGGCGGGCGGGGTGCCAGCGAGAGCAACGCGCGGTCGACCTCGCCGTCGTACCCGGGCAGCGAGGCGAGGAAGGCGTCGCACTCGTCGCAGCCCTCGGCGAGGTGCGCGAGCAGCGCGTCGTCGCGCGTGGCCTGCAGCGCGGCCCACCGCGTGGCGTCGAGGTGCGCGCTCATGGCTCCCACCGGCGCTTGAGGACGTCGAGCATCAACTGGCGCTTGATGCGGCTGCGGAAACGCTCGAGGCGCATGGTGACCGCGCTCTTGCCCACGCCCATGCGCTCGGCGATCTCCCGGGCCGAGAGCTCACCCTCGACATAGAACAGTCGCACGGTTTCTTTCTCGGGCCCCTCGGGGAGCTCGGTGATGAGGCGGCGCACCATGCTGATGTCGAGCTCGGCGCGCGCCGAATCGGGAATGAGCTCGGTCGCGTCGTCCTGCTGCTGAACGAAGCGCTCCGTCACCTCGCGGCGCGTCGTCTTGCGCGAAAGCGCCGAGAGGCCGCGGTTGCGCGCGATGGAATAGAGCCACCCCTCGAAGGTCTCGGGAGACTTCAGGTTGCCGATGGCGCGAAAGGCCCTGGTGAAGATTTCCTGCACGAGGTCCTCTCTTTCGTCGGCATCGAGCTGCGCAAACCCCTCCAGGAGCCGCATCACCCCAGGCCGCCAGGTCAGGAACAGCTCCCGGCACGCCGCCTCGTCACCGCGCTTCACGCCGTCCAGCAACCGAACGAGCGCCTCCCGGTCCGTCATGGGAGAGGACCCCCTGCGCCTACCGTCGGCCACGCGTGGTTCAGAACGACCCTCCGAGCTGCACGCCCACACTGCCCAGGGGAGCAGGTGCGGCGGTCATCGGGAGCCGGCCCATCAACAAGACCCGGGCCTTGAGATACCGCCAGGGGCTCACCTCGAGCGCGACCGAGGCGCCGAGCTCGTGGCCGGCCAGCCCGACGCTGCCGGTGCTCGCCTGCTGCTGGAACCAGCTGGCGCGCGTCACGAGGCGGAAGACGGTGGTGGCGTTGACGGCGACCTGGAGGTACCCGTGGCGGCCGCGCAGCCAGCCCATTTCCTCGAGGTAGCCCAGGCTCAGGCCCAGCGGTAACCCCGCGACCCGCGGCATCGAGAGCTCGGGGCCGACGCGCGCCTGGAACAGGCCAGAGTCGAAGTCGGACGCCACCCCACCCTGCAAGGCGACGAAGAACGACGGCGTCGCCTCCCAGATGGCGGCGAGGTCGCCGTGAAGGGCGCGCTGGCCGGGCGACACGGTGCCCACCTCGGTGAGGCCGGTCAGCGGCAGCCCGCGGTACCGCACGCCGCCGTTGAGCCTGAAGTTCTCGCGCGGCCGCCAGCCGAGGTCGAGGCGCGCGGCGTCGATGCCGGCGATGGCCTGCGTCTGGCCGAAGCCGAGCTCGACCGCGAGGTGGGCGTCGAGGTCGGTGCCCTTCCACAGGCTCCCGTTGAGGGCCACCTCGGCCCGGCCCCCCAGCGTGTCCCGCAGCGACCAGCCGGCGCGCAGGCCCAGCTGCACCAGGGTCGCGGCGGCGCCAGTGCCGCTCGAGAAGCGCACCCGGCCGAAGGCGCCCGCGGCCCACTGCGAGGGCGTGATGGTCAGCCGCGCCGCGTCGGGGAGCAGGCCTCCGTAGGCGCCCAGCTCGAAGCCCTCGCCGAAACGCCACGCCGCCTGCGCGCCATCGAGCACCATCAACCCGCTCGCCGCGCGCAGCCAGGTGCGGCCCAGCGACGCGGAGAACGGCACGTCGGCGCGGCGGAAGCCGACCTCGAACTGCCGCACCAACAGCACCGGCGACTGCTGGTACACGGTGCGGGTCCCCGCCGGCCGCGCGCTGAAGTTGAGCGCGGTGATGTCGGCGCTGATGCGCAGGCCCTTGTAGAGGTCGACGTCGTAGGCGAGCACGTCGAGCCGCTGTACGCCGAAGGGGCCGCCCGGCCCGCCGCCGTAGGTGGTGTGCGAGAGCAGCACCTCGACCCGCTTGTTGACCCCCGAGCCCGACGAGGCGAGCGAGTCGAAGTCACGCAGCAGCCAGGGCGCGCGCTCGAGATTGCCAGCGCGGCGCGCGAGCTCGACCTCGCCGGGCAGCGGCGCGGGTCCGACGGCGTTGGCTTCCACCACGCGGCCGGCCGCGAAGCGGTCGCCCACCCGAAGCCCGAGCCCTTCGCAGCGGGCGAAGTGTTCGGACACCGCGGCGACGGTGCACTTGCCTGCCGGCTTGCCAGCGCGCGTGAAGGTGAGCGCCTGACCCGGCGCCAGGCCGTCGAAGGAGCCGCGGTCGAGGAAGGCGGCGTCGGCCGTGACGGAGCCCACCTCGCCGAAGGCGCTCACCACCACGGAGGCCGGGCGCACCGGCGCGGGTCGCGGCGCCTTCACCTTCTTCACCGACGCGGCCTTGCGGGGCGCAGCCAGCGCAGAGGTCGAGAGCACGAGCGCGAGCAGCCACGAGGCAGGGAGCAGGAGCCGCTTCACGGGGCCCCTCCCGCGCCGGCGTGGCACTGCGCGCACTTCGACGCCGAGAAGGAATAGCCCGGCACGCCCTGGTGCTGCGCGTCGGTGGCGGTGATGCCGCTGCCGCCCGCGTTGGTGTGGCAGCTGATGCACAGCGAGGCGGTGCCCGAGTTGCACTGCCCCATCGAGGGTCCGAGGCGGACGTGGCAACCGAGGCACGCGATGCCGGCGTGCGGCCCTGCGGTGATGGGGAAACAGGCGTCGTGCGTGGGGAAGCGCGCCGGGGTCCAGTTCGTCGCCGCATGACACTCGCGGCACGAGCGCATCTTCAGGCGAGGATCCTCGTGGTCGACCGACTGGCTGCGCAACACCGACTGCTGGTGGCACGCGGCGCAGTCCACCGCGGCGCGGCTGAAGCGGCGCTCGCGGGCTTCGGCGTGACACTCAACGCAGGGGAGCGCGGCGTGCGCCCCGAGGAGCGGGAAGTTGGTGCGCCGGTGCGCGTCGGCGTCGAAGCGCGAGCGCCAGTCGGCGGTGTCGTGGCAGCCCTCGCAGCGGGCGCCGAGCTCACCGGAATGCACGTCCTGGTGGCAGCCCACGCAGCCGCGGGGCAACGGGGTGTTGAAGTCGGCCACGTGGCACGACTTGCACGAGGTGCGCGCGTGCTTGCCGGTCAGCGGGAAGCCGGTGCGCTCGTGGTTGAAGCGCACCTCGGTCCACGACGAGGTGCCGTGGCACGAGCCGCAGGCCGTCACCCCTTCGTGGCCCTGCTTCACGAAGCTCTTCATCGCGCCCAGCACGTTGGGCACGCCCTTCGGCGCATCGACCCCCGCGTCGGGCGCAGCGGCCACCACCAGCATCAACAGCAGCAGCGCGCTCATGGCTCGAACCCCTTGAAGGCGCCCTTGTGGAAGTCCGCGTGGCAGCCCTCACACGTCTGCGGCAACGGCCGGTACTGCACCGCCGCCACGCCCGCAGCCACCGGGAGCTTTCGATGGCACGCCTCGCACTTCGCCTTGCCGTGCTGCCCGTCGAGGATGAACGGGGTGAAGGGCGGCTCGTGCTTGAAGGCGAGCTTCTTCCAGCTCTCGTCGGAGTGGCACGACTCGCAGGCCTTCTTGGCGAACTGGCCGGCGTGCACGTCGAGGTGGCAGCTGCGGCAGCCCGGGTCGATCGGCTTGTAGCGAACCGCTTCCCGCGGGGCGGGGGCGAAGTGGCACTTCTCGCACTTCGCCTTCGCGTGCGCGCCGGTGAGGGGGAACTTCGAGTCTTTCTGATGATCGAAGCGCAGCGCGGTGAACGACGAGACCTGGTGACAGGTCTCGCACTTCGTGTCCTTGAACTGGCCCTTGTGCTCGTCGGTGTGGCAGCTGTCGCAGCGATCGTTGGGCTTGGTGAAGTCGAAGAGCGCGAAGCTGAAGAGCTCCTGTCGCTTCTTGCGCTTGAGGTCGGCCAGCACCGGCTTGGACACCTTCGCCTTGAGCGCGGGGGTGGCCGGGTGGCAGCTCGCGCAGGGCACCACCTGGTGCGCGCCCTCGAGTGGGTAGCGGGTCTTCGCGTGCTCGGGGAGGCCGTACTTCGCCGGCACGAAGCCCTGCTCGGTGTGACAGGTGCCACAGTCGGGCGACTTGCCGTTGACCGCCAGCTGACCCACGTGACCGTCGGGGTGACAGCCGGCGCAGGTGTCGTGGACGAGGCCCTTGAACTTCGCCGCCTGGCCGGGGAACGGGCCGTGGCAGGCCTTGCAGTCGACGTCGAGGTGCGCGCCCTTGAGGGGGAACTTCGTCTTCTCGTGGAACTCGCGCTCCTTGGTGGCGTTGCGGAGGATCTGCCAGCCCTCGACGACGTGGCAGCTCGCGCAGCGCAGCCCGAAGCGGCCCTCGTGCGCGTCCTTGTGGCAGTCGAGGCAGGTGCGGTGCTCGACGGGGGCGAAGCGCAGGAAGGTCTCTGACTTCGGGCCGGGGAAGCCGTGGGCCTCGCCGTCGCGCTCGCTCTGGTGGCAGTCGACGCACTTCACCTTGGTGTGCTTGCCCTTGAGCGGGTACTCGGTGTCGGCGTGGTTGAACCCGGTCGCCGGCTTCCACGCCTTCTCGGTGTGACAGAACTCGCAGTCTTCCTGCTGCTGGCCGCGGTGCTCGTCGAAGTGGCAGTCGGTGCAGGCGGTGCCCAGCCCGAGCATGGTGTGCGGCCGCTTCTCGAGGAGCTTGAGCGCGGTGGGCCACAAGATGCGGCGCTTCTCGTGACAGCCGGCGCACTTGAGGTCGGCGTGCGCGCCCTTGAGCCCCCAGCCGCTGCGCAGGTGGTTGAAGCCCTTCTCACCCCCGGAGCCCCAGTCGATGAGGTCCATCGCCAGGCCCTGGTGCTCGTGGTGACAGGTCTCGCAGCTGCGCTTGTCCTGCGCGATGTGGCCATGGAGCCCCTGCCCCTTGCCCAGCCTGGGCTGCAGCTCCTGGTGGCACGACAGGCAGGTCTCCTGGCTGAGCTGCCCACCGGCCGGGTGGCACTTGGTGCACTGCGAGAGGCCCTCCAGCGCGGTGTGGGCCTTCGACAGCTCGCCGGGCGAGAAGAGGTCGGCGCGCGCGACGCCCGCGGCCACGAGGAAGATCACCAGCAGACTGCGAGTCACGTGAAGATCCACCGGTAGCCGAGGAAGAGAGACACGCCGATGTGCGCCGAGATGAGGACCACCAGCAGCACCGCCAGCACCACGTGAAACACGCGCCAGCTCGCCAGCAGCACCTTGAGCGAGCGGAAGAACGACACCTGCGCCTGCAGCCGGCGCAGCTTGTGGAACGACTCGCTGAACTCGCGCGCGTGGGCCGGGGTCGGGAAGCGCGCGCGCACGTGCAGCAGGTGCCGCGCGTCGGACATGCGCTGCACCGGCAGGTGAAAGAGGAAGCGGAACAGGGAGGTCTGGGTGGGCCGGGTGACCGCCGAGGCGATCAGCGTCTCGACTTCGGCGGGCGAGTCCATCGACGCCGCCGCGCCGCCGAGGCGCTCACTCAGGCGCTGCCACCGGCGCGACAGCTCGTCGAGTTCACCGGCCTTGCCTTCGCCGCTGGGCACCAGGCCGTAGATGAAGCGGCCGATGATGCCGGTCAGCACCACCACCGAGAGC
>JBBRUE010000415.1:0-6402 GCA_038248085.1 Myxococcales bacterium
GGCGGCGCGGCGACGGGTGGCGGCGCGGCGACGGGTGGCGGCGCGGCGACCGGCGGCGGAACCGGGGGCGGCGCAGCGACGGCCAGCACCGTCACCATCGAGCAGCTCGGCTTCGGAGAGCCCTCGATGGTCTCGGGCGCCGACGGCGTGTTGCACCTCGTCTTCACCGCGGGCCCGACGCCCGACTCCAGCTTCCAGTACGCGCGCTGCGCCCAGGACTGCGGCGTCGCCGCCAACTGGACGCGCACCGTCGTCGACACCGGGTCGCCGCTGAAGAACCGCGCGCGCCTGGTGGTGGGCTCCGACAACCGGCTGCACGCGCTCTACGAGACGTACGAGCTGGGCAACAACCAGACCATCTACAGCTCGTGCGCCAGCAACTGCACCGTGGCCGGGAGCTGGTCGAAGACGTACCTCACCTCGCTCATCAGCGGCTCGTCGGGCGAGTTCCGCGGGGCGCCGCTGGTCATCGATGCGCAGAACCGGGTCTCGTTCATCGTCACCACGCTCAGCGCGAACTCCACGGTGACCCTCGCCACCTGCGCCGGGAGCTGCGACACGCTGGGCAACTGGTCGACCGGCGTCATCCGCACCGGCGCCCGCCGCACCGCGATGGCTGCGCGCGGCACCACGTTGCACGCGGTGCTCGACACCGAGAACGACCTGCTGGTGTACCGCACGTGCGCCAGCAACTGCACCGCGGCCGCGAGCTGGCAGGAGTCGCCAGCGCTCTTCGTTCACGACGCCCCCATGCCCACCGCCATCGCGGTCACCGCGCAGGGAGGCGTGCGCGTGGCCTACAACCAGGGCCCCACGGCCTCGAACCAGACGCCGGCGATCAAGGCGCAGGACGACAAGGTGCTGGTGTGGACGTGCGACGCCAACTGCCTGGTGCCCGCGAGCTGGGCCGGGGTCGTGCTGGGCCGGGTGGGTGATGGCCAGGAAGGGCTCAAGCTGGCGGAGGCCGGCGGCGCGCTGGTGCTCGCGCTGACCAACACCGTCGACGCGACGCTGCTGGCCTGCACCGGGAACTGCGCCACGGCGACGAGCTGGGTGCAGGCGACCGTCGACTCCACCGAGGCGTTCGCCCTCACCCACGCGCCGACCACCTACGGGGGCGCCGGTTGCGCGACCCAGCCGCCGGCCTACGCGGCCTGGTTCCTCGACGACGGGGTGCTGGCGATTCGCCCCGACGGCAGCGCGGCGTTCGCGTTCGGCAGCCACCTGCAGCGCAAGTGCTCGCTGGGCCAGACGATGGACACGCAGTTGCCGGGGTTCGGGCGCGTCGTCTTCATGCCGTAAAGCACCATGAGGCGAACCGCCGCAGTCAGGTCACGGCGGCGCGCGCACGGGCGAGCAGCGGCTCGAGGCCCAGCTTGCGCGCCCACGTCGCGAGGTACGCCTCGTCGAGCAGGCCGCGCTGAACCCGCAGTACCTCGACCACGTCGCGGAACTGCTGCGGGCTGCTCTCTCCGCCGGCCTGGAACCACAACAGCTTGCGGAGCACCGAGTCTTCAGGCGACTTGAGGAAGAGGGTTCGCCCCGGCGCTACTTCCCACGCGCGCTTGCGACGGAACTCTTCGGCGTCGTACTCGCCGTCCTTCACGATGAAGAGGTCGACGCGCGTGACGGTGGGCAGGTGAAAGATGTTCCAGCTGCCCTTTCGGCGAACGGCCTCGGTCAGCGCCTGCTCGTCGACCTCGAAGTCGGTACCGAGCGCGCCCTTGAACGGCATGACGTCGGAGAGGCGGAGCAACACCGCCAGTCCGACCTCGAGGGGCGTCACGCGACGGGCTTCTCGCCGTGGAGCCGCACCGCCGTGGCCTCGTCGTAGAGGACCGAGGTCAGGAGCCAGCGCGTGAGCGCCACGCTCGCACCCGGGTGACGCGCCCGGACACCGGCCTCAGCGAGCTGGCGACCCGCGGCCCAGAGTCCCGCGACCAGCGCGGCCCGCTGGGGCTCATTGAGCTTTCGCAGCAGCTCGTCGTGGCGCGCTTGCTGGGCGGGAGTGACGTCGAGGGGAAGCATCGAGGCGACTGTACCGTCAGCACACGCCCACGGAAACGCACACCACCATTCCCTGCGATGTCGGGCGCAGACGAAACCCCGGGCAGGCGTTCAGTGCAGGTCGTGACCGGGAGGCGCGCCCCGGCGGGCCAACCGCTCGAGCCGCGCGAGCAGGTCGTCGAAGTCGAACGGCTTCACCAGGTAGTCGTCGGCCCCGGCCTGGCGCGCGGTGAGCTTGTCCGTAAGCGTGCCGCGGGCGGTGAGCATCAACACCGGAACGTGGAGCCCGGTGTCGCGCCAGCGCCGCACGATGGTGACGCCCTCGGTGTCGGGCAGCGCCCAGTCGAGCACCACCACGTCGTACGGCACCGACCGGCCCCGGACGAAGGCTTCTTCGCCCGTGCCGCAGACATCGACCTCGTGACCTTCTTCCGCCAACCCTCGCTGAAGCATCCGCGCCATCTTCGGCTCGTCTTCCACGAGGAGGAGTTTCACGGGGCGATCCCTTCAGAAGGCTCCGGGTCGCGCCGCTTGCCCTGGGTCCACGGGTAGAGCGCGGGCAACAGCAGCAGCGTCGCCAGCACCGCGGAGAGCAACCCGCCGACGACCACCGTGGCGAGTGGGCGCTGCACCTCGGCGCCGACGCCGGTGGCGAGCACCATCGGCACGAAGCCCAGCGCGGCGACGAGCGACATCACGAGAATCGGCCGCACCCGGGAGATCGACGCCTCGTGCGCCGCGTCCTTCGGCGACATCCCCTCGTCCTGCAGCTCGATCGCCCGCGTCACCCACACCACCCCGCACATCACCGCGAGGCCAGACAAGGCGATGAACCCGATGGTCGACGGCAGCGAGATGGGCATGTCGCGCGCCCACAACGCCACCACCCCGCCGACGCAGGCGAAGGGCACCAGGCCGAGGATGATCAACGCCGGCCGCAGCCGCGAGAAGGTCACCGCGAGCACCACGAGGATGAGCACGAGCACGCCGGGCACCACCATCGTCAGCCGGCGCGTCGCGGCGGTCAGCGTCTCGTACTGGCCACCCCACTCGAGCCGGTAGCCGTTGGGCAGCTTCAAGGCCGTGCCCGTGCGCCGCTGGGCCTCGACCACCACGGTGCCGAGATCCGCGCCGCGCACGTTGAAGCCCACCACGAGGCGACGCTCGCCGTTGCTGCGGTTGACGAGGCCGGGCGCCATCACCGTCTCCACCGTCGCGACGCGGGACAACTGCACCACGCCGCCCGTCGGCACCGGCAACGGGAGCGAGGGGAGCGCCCACGCGTCACGCGCCCCGTCGAGGATGAGCCGCAGCGGCACCTTCACCTGGCCGTCGTACGTCACCCCGACGTCGAGACCGACCCGCGCGGCCTGCACCGCGTCGAGCACCTCGCGCGCCGTGAAGCCCATCTGCGCCGCGTCGACCGGCCGCGGCCGCACCGTGGTGAGGGGCACGCCGGGGGGCGCCAGCACGCGCACGTCTTCGGCCCCCGGCACCTGGGCCACGGTCGCCGCGAGCTGATCGGCGTAGAGCCGGAGTTGGTCGAGATCTTCGCCGTAGACGCTCACCGCCACGTCGGTGACCGCGCCGCCGAGCAGCTCGTTGAAGCGCATCTGGATGGGCTGGGTGAACGAGGGGTTCGCGCCCGGGGCGTGCTCGGTGATGCACTTCTCCATCTCGGCGACGAGCTGTTCGCGGGTCCAGTGGTTGCGCCACTCGGACCGCGGCTTGAGCGCCACGAAGACGTCCGCCTGCTCGAGCCCCATGATGTCGGTGGCCACGGCCGGGCTGCCGACGCGCGAGACGATCTGCTTCACCTCGTCGGGGAAGTGCGCGGTCAGCACCCGCTCCATCTGGAGCGCCTGGGCCACCGAGGCCTCGAGCGAGATGTCGGGGGCGCGGGTGGTCTGGATGACGAGGTCTCCCTCGTCGAGCTGCGGGGTGAACTCGACCCCGCGCCCCTTGAGCACCACCGCGCCCAGCACCAGCAGCAACACGCCGCCGAGCGCCACCCACGGCCGCCGCGAGAGGCCCGGCGCGAGCAGCTTGGGGTACAGCCAGTCGACGAAGCGCACCGGCGGCGGGTCTTTGGTGGGGATGTCCTTCGCGCGCAGCACGAGGCTGGCCATCGCCGGCACCCAGGTGATGGACAGCAGCAGCGCCGCGGTGAGCGCGAACACCACCATCAGCACCATCGGGCGGAAGAGCTTGCCGTCGACGCCAGTGAGCGAGAGCACCGGCACGTAGACGAGGAGGATGACGAGGACCGAGAAGAAGACCGGGCGTGCGCTCTTGCCCGACACCTCGCGCGTCTCGGCGCGCATCTCGGCCGGCGAGAGATCCTTCATGTACCGCAGGTGATGAAACAGGCCCTCGACGAGCACGATGGCCCCGTCGACGAGCAGCCCGAAGTCGAGCGCCCCCAGGCTCATCAGGTTGCCGGGAATGCCGAACAGCGTCATCGCCGCCAGCGCGAAGCACATCGAGAGCGGGATGACGCTGGCCACCAGCAGGCCCGCGCGCCAGCTCCCGAGGAAGAGCAGCAGCACCGCCACCACGAGGAGCGCGCCCTCGAGGAGGTTGTGCGACACCGTCTTCAAGGTGCCCTCCACCAGCACGCTGCGGTCGTAGACGATGTCCACCCGCACGTCCTCGGGCAGCACCGCGCGCACCTTCGGCAGCGCCTCGTGAATGCGCTGCATCACTTCGAGCGCATTGGCGTCGCGCAGCATCTGGGCCATCAGGTACAGCGTCTCGCCGCGGCCGTTGGCGGTGGCGGCGCCCAGGCGCACCATCGTGCCCTCGCGCACCTCGGCCACGTCGGCCGCGCGCACCGAGTTGCCTTCCACCACCGCCGTGCCGAGCTCGCCGGGCGTCACCGGGCGGGCCAGGCCGCGCACCAGCACCTGACCATCACCGCGGGGCAACGAGCCCGCCGCCACCGCGCCGCTCGCGTTCGAGAGCGCGACGCGGAGCTGCTCGAGCGTCATGCTGCGGCCCGCGAGGCGAGAGGGGTCGGCCACCACGTCGAGCGTGCGTTGGGCGCCCCCCCACGAGTTCACCTCGACGATGCCGGGCAACGCCTTGAGCAGCGGCGCCACGCGGAAGGTGGCCAGCTCGAGCAGCTCGGCCGAGGTGCGGCGCGACGACGAGAGCGTGAGGTGGAAGATCTCGCCCAGGCCGCCGGTGAGCGGGCCCAGCTCGGGGCGCTCGATGCCCGGGGGCAGGTCGACGCCGAGCAGCCGCTCCGACACCATCTGCCGCGCCAGCCACGGCGAGACGTCGTCGTCGAAGATCACCGTCACCGACGAGATGCCGTACCGCGAGAGGCTGCGGTGCTCGAGGATTCCGGGGACGCCGCCGAGGGCGACCTCGATGGGCCGGGTGACGACGCGCTCCGCTTCTTCGGGCGTGAGCCCGGGCGCGCGGGTGAGCACCAGCACCTGGTTGTTGGTGAGGTCGGGCAACGCGTCGAGGCGGATTCGAAGCCCGATGGCCAGCGCGATGCCCGCGAGCACGAGCACGACCCCGACGACCGCGCCCCGGTGATCGACGGAGAACTCGGCGATGCGTCGAATCACTGCGTCACTCCCGCCGCGTCGGCCGCGACTTCGGCGTCTGCCGCGATGCCCTCGACGATGGCCTCGGCGCCCGAGCGCTCGATGAGCCGCACCTTCTGGCTCACCGCCTTCTCTCCTTCGCGCACGAAGACGCTCGCGTGCTCGCCGTCACCCACCACCGACTGCGCCGGCACCGCCCGCCAGCTCTCGAGGGGACGCAGCCGCACGCGGCCGGCGGCGCCGACCTTCAAGCCACCCGCGCTCGCCTTGAACCACGCGAGGCGCGCGCCATCGCGGGTCTCCACGCGGGGTGACATCGACACGAGGGTGAGGGGAAACACGTTGCCGTCGGCGGCGATGAAGTCGGCCGGAGCGCCGGTGATGCCATCGGTCGGCATGCGCGCCTCGACCAGGCCGTCGCTCTCTCCGGCCACCTCCACCAGGGCCTTGCCGGTGGGCTCGCGCACTTCGCCGAGCCGCGCGTCGACGTCGGTGATGATGCCCGCGATGGGCGAGCGGAGCGCGATGGTGCCGTCCGACTGCAGCAGGTCTTCCGCCTGCTTGTCGCCGATGCCCGCGGAGCGCAGCGTGGCGCGCGCGAACTGGGCATCGCCGCGGGCGGTGGCGAGCAGCGCCTCGACCTCGGCGAGCTCGGTGGCCCGGGCGAGCCCCTCGGCCTTCAACGTCTCGAGCTGACCCTGGCGCTTCGCCCACGCGTCGATCTTCAAGCGCGCCGCGGCGAGCGCACCGGCGGCCTGCACCGCCTCGGGCATCAGCACGTCGAGCAGCGGCTCACCGGCGACGACGGCCTGGCCGTGCCGCACGCGAACGCGAA
>JBBRUE010000416.1:0-6395 GCA_038248085.1 Myxococcales bacterium
CAGCCGGGCCGACCAGTCCGGCACCCAGTCGGCCTCGGAGACGCGCGAGCACTTTTGTGAGCGGCACTGCGCCTCGGGCAGGCACGCCACGGCGGGCGAGCATGGCAACCCTTCGGGCGTCGGTTGCGTGCGGCACGAGCCCTGGATGCAGAAGTGCACCTCGACGCACGTCATCGGGCCACACTCCGACAGGTCCGCGGCCGGCCCTACCCCGCAGCCGACCCGCGCATCACAGGTCGCGACCTGGCAGGCGCCACTGGGCGCCGGGCAGGCGTGGGGCGTGTGAATGCAGCCGGTGTCCATCGCGCAGGCGTCGTCGGTGCACTTGTCGTCGTCGTCGCAACGACGCGCGATGCCGAGGCACTGACCGGCGCGGCACCGCCCCTGCTCGAGGCACACGCTCGAGGGGTCGCACGGCGCGTCGTCGGCGGCCTGGGACTCGAGGCAGCGGTCCTCCTCGAGCGAATAGGTCGACACGATGCACTCCGCCGAGGGGCGGCAGTCGGGGGGCCGCACGCCGACGCCCTTGAGCTTCACCAGGGCCGCCAGGTCACCCACCTTCAGCTGGAGCGTCCCTTCCTCGGCGGTGCTCCCGGCCCGGAAGGTGACGATGACGCTCGTGTCCCCGCCCCCTGGAACCTCGGCCGACACCGGGGCCCCGAAGGGAGAAGCCGTCGCGAGCTGCACCGAGACCGGAGCCCGTGTCTCCGCGGTGAGCGTGAGAGTCGCGGTCTTGAGCGTGCCTTCCAGCGCCCGCCCGAAGTCGATCTCCGGGGGGTTGACCCGAAGCCCCAGTTGGATCGGCTCGACCGGACCCGGTGGACGGCAGTTGCAGCCGGCGAGCGCGGCGAGGACAACCAGGCAGGCCAGGCGCCGCGTCATGGGGCGGACTGTGCCCGACCGCGCCTCCAGAGGAAACGCCCGAGGAACCCGAGCGCGAGTACCCCCAACGCGCCGAGCGAGGCGATCCGGAAGGTCGAGAAGAACTGACCTATCGCCTCGGCGTTGTCGCCGATGGCGGCGCCCACCCCGATGAGCAGGGCGTTGAAGAGCGCCGCGGATACGCTGCCCAGCGCCAGCGCGCGCCGCAGCGGCATGTCCGACGCCCCCGCCGCCACGAAGAGCACCGAGCGGAAGCTGGGGAGAAATCGGTTGGCCAGCAGCAGGAACGTCCCCCGGTCCCGCATCATCGTCTGCGCCTTGCGGATGTGCAGGACCGACATCCCCAGCACCCGCCCCGACTCCGGCGCGCGGCGAAACGGCCCCGCCAGTGCCCGCCCGAGCCGCCACGTCGCCGCGATCCCCACCGCGCTCCCCGCGGTCAGCGCGAGGTGCAGCAGCACGAACGATCGATCGCCCCGCACGGCCCACGCTCCGCCCAGCACCGACACGGTGTCACCGGGGAAGGGCGGAAAGACGTACTCGATCAGCGCGGCGAGACCGAACAGGGGGTACCCCCACGGGCCCATCGTTCGGATGAAAGCATCGAGCTCGGGCCACATCAGCTTGGACCATCGCTCACGGAGCCGGAAAACGCCCGCTCGCCACGAGGAGATCGAGCCGCGCCTGGCGGGCCGCGTCTTCCGAGAGCACCGCCTGCACCTCGGCGTCCCGCGCTCGCCGTTCGGCGTCGATGACCTCGAGGTTGGTGGTGGCACCGGCGCGGTACGCGAGGTTCGCCAGCTCCATGGACTCGGTGGCCTGCTTCGCGGCGTCACGCGCGAACTTCAGCGCCTCGTCGGCGTGTGTCACCTGCTGGAAGGCGCTGCGCACCTCGCTGCGGGCCTGGCGGAGCGTCGCCTCGAGCTGGACGTCGGCAGTCCGGGCGTTGGCCCGGCGCTCCTTCGCCTGCCCGTACCGCAGCCCCCCCTCGTAGAGCGGCAGCTGCAACACGACGTTGAGCTGCCAGCCGGTGAGCGGCTGCGTGAGCGACGGGGGGTTTTGGTAGAAGGGCTGGAAGACGGCGTTGAGCAGCGGCAGGTAGTCCATCCAGTCCGTGCGCGTGGCCACCTCCGTCGTCTCCTTCCTCACGCGGGCGGCCTTCACGTCGAGCCGCGCGCCCTCCACGCTGTCGAGCGAGACGGCGAGCCCCTCGGGCGCCGAGAAGTCGGGCTCCTCGGCCACCACGTCGAGCGGCTCGTCGTGGCCGGTCTGCACCCCGAGGACCTCCTGCGCCCGCACCAGCCCCGCGAGCGCCGTCTCGAGCTGGGTCGAGCTCACCGAGAATTCCTGCGCGGCCCGGAGCTCGTCGAGGCGCGTGCCCACGCCCCCCTTGAGCCGCTCGCTGGCGAAGTCGAGGTGGGCCTTCGCGGCGTCGCGCGCCGTCGTCGCCGCGAGCACCACGCGCCGCTGCGCGAGCACCGTCAGCCAGGCGCGCGCGGCATTGACCGCCACCTGCCGCTTCACGTCGTCGGCCGTCGCGCGCGCCGCGTCGGCGGCCTTCGACGAGCGGTACCACTGCGCCCAGCGCGGCGTGTTGATCAGCGGCACTGCGACCTGGACGTTGGCCGACAGCTGCTCCTTGCCGAGCACGAGTCGATCGGCGAGCCGGCGATCGTCGTCGAGCCGGGTGAAGGTGCCGTTGGCCGCGAGCGTGGGCAGCGAGGGGGCCCGGGCCTGCTCGACCTGCGCCAGCGCGCGGGCCGCGTCCTGCTCGGCGAGGCGCATCGCGGGGTGCGTGCTCAACGCGCGCTGCACCGCCTCCGCGAAGCCGATGGGCGAAGGGGTCGCCGCCGCGAGCGCGACAGAGAGGAAGATCGTCTCAACCATGGGGCACCGCCTTCGCCGGCGCTGGGCCGTCTTCATCGCCGTCATCGGGCGTGCGCCGCGCGAACCGATCGAACCACGTGTAGAGCACCGGCACGAAGAAGAGCGTGAGGCCGGTCGAAACACCGAGCCCGCCGATCACCGCGCGCGCGAGCGGGAGGTTCGTCTCGCTCCCCTCCCCCAGCCCGAGCGCCATCGGCACCAGGCCCACCAGCGTGGCGATGGTGGTCATCAAGATCGGCCGCAACCGCGTGCGCCCCGCCTCGACCGTGGCCTCATGAATCGACTTGCCCCGGCGCCGCAGCACGTTGGCGAAGTCGACCAGCAGCACGCCGTTCGAGACGACGATGCCGACCATCATGATGATGCCCATGAAGCTGTTGACCGAGAGCGAGGTGCCGGTCGCCCAGAGCATGATCGCCACGCCGGCCACGCCCAGCGGCACGCTGAACATGATCACCAGCGGGTCTACCAGCGAGCGGAACTGCGAGGCGAGCACCATGTAGACGAGGACGATCGCCAGCAGCACCGCGAGGCCGAGCCCCTGGAAGGCCTCCTGCTGGGCCGCGGCCTGGCCGCCGAGCCGCACCGTGAAGCCGTCGGGCGGTGGCGAGTCGTCGAGCACCTGCCGCACGGCCGTGGCCACGCTCCCGAGATCCTTGCCGGGCCCCACGTGGGCGGTGACGTCGACGACGCGCTGCAGGTACTTGCGCGTGATGGTGACCGGCCCCGACGAGCGCTTCACCGTGGCCACCGTCTCGAGCGCCACCACCCGGCCCTGCGACGAACGCACCTGCGCCTGGGCGAGGTCTTCCACGCTGTCGCGCGAGCTGTCCTGGGCGCGCACGTTGATGTCGTACTCGTTGCCGGTGTCAGGATCCGTCCACGGGATCGGCGCGAACTGGCCGTTGCCCACCAGCGTCGCCACCACCGTCTGGGCGATGGCCTGCGCGGAGATGCCCAGCACCCCGGCCTTCTGGCGATCGACCTTCACGTCGAGCTGCGGGTAGTTCTCTTCGCGGGTGATCTGCAGATCGGTCATCAGCGGGCTGCCGTCAGCGGCCGAGAGCTTCTTGAGCTTCGCCAGCAGCTGCTTGGCGTACTGCTGGCCCTCATCGACCTCGTAGCCGAGGATCTCCACGTCGATCGGCGCGGGCGAACCGAAGTTCAAGATTCGCTTCACGATACCGCCGGTCGAGAAGAAGACCTGCACGCCGGGCAGCGCGTCACCGAGCGTGGCGCGCACCTTCTCGCTGGCCTTCACGTCCGACAACTCGCGCTGCAGGCGGGGCACGAGGTTGACGTTCACGTTGCCGGCGTGGGGCCCACTGTTGCCCCCGAAGAGCCCACCTCGACCGACCGGCAGGCCGGCGCTGGTGATCATCGTGGTCACCAGGCCCGGGTGGCCCGCTTCCCGCACGCCGAGCGCCTCGCGGATCGCCCCCTCGACCACCGCGGCGGTCTCCTCGGTCTTCGTCACCCGGGTGCCGATCGGCGTGCGGAAGTTGATCGAGATCTGCGCCTCGTCGGACTCGGGGAAGAATTCAGTGCCGATGCGGGTGAAGAGCGAGATCGACGCGGCGAAGAAGACCAGAGTCCCGAGCACGGTGAGCAGCCGGTGACGGAGCACCACCTCGAGGGCCCGGCCGTAGGCGTGGTCCAGCGCGTCGAGCGCCCGCGTGATGCGCCCCGGGAGCCCGGCCGAAGCCGCGGCCTGGTGCTGCTTGAGCCACATCATGCACAGCAGCGGGGTCACCGTGCGCGACACGAAGAAGCTCATGATCAACGCGAAGCTGATGGTGAGCGCGAGGGGAATGAAGAGGTTCCGCGCCACGCCCTGCAGGAAGAGCACCGGCACGAACACCACGATGGTGGTGATGGTGCTGACGAGAATGGGCATCGCCACCTCCTGGGCTGCGGCGAGCACGGCCTCGCGTCGCGTCTGCCCCAGGCCCAGGTGCCGGTGAATGTTCTCGAGCTCGACGATCGAGTCGTCGACCAGCCGCCCCACGCCGAGCGCCAGCCCCCCGAGCGTGAACACGTTGAGCGACTGTCCCGAGGCGTAGAGCAGCACGAAGGTCGAGATCACCGAGAGCGGAATGGCGACCGCCACGATGCCGGTGGCCCGGAACGACACGAGGAAGATGAGGATGATGAGGATCGCGAACAGGCCGCCCTGGAGCGCCTCGTGCTGCAGCGACGAGACCGCCGCGCGGATGTACTTCGACTGGTCGAAGCCGACCGCGACCTTCACGTTCGGCGGCACGCCCCGCAACGTCGTCAGCGCGGCATTGACGGCGTCGACCACCGCGATGGTGTTCGCGCCGGGCTGCTTGAGCACGCGCAGGTACACCCCGCGCTCGCCGTTGATGCGCACGATCTCCGTCTGGTCGGCCGTGCCGTCCTTCACCTCCGCGACGTCGCCCACCCGCACCACCCGCCCCTCCGCCGTCGCCGAACCCACCACCACTGAGCGCAGCTCCTCGAGCGTCCCCACCTGGGTATTGGTGAAGACGTTGTAGTCACGGGTCTCGGTGCGCAGGCTGCCCGAGGGGAGCAGCAGGTTCGACGAGCGCACCGAGGTCACGAGGTCGAGAATCGACAAGCTCCGCGCTCGCAGCGCGTCGACGTCGGACAACACCTGCAGCTCGCGCTTCTGGCCGCCGCCCGGCGTCGCGCTCGCTACGCCCGGCACGCGCTCCAGCTGTGGCTCGATGACGTTGAACGCGAGATCGAAGAGCTGCTTCTCGTCGAGCGTGTCGGAGGTGACCGCGATCTGCACCACGGGGATGTTGGTGATGTCGAACTTGAGCGTCAGCGGCTGCCCCACGCCCGGCGGGAGCGTGTTGAGGATCTGCCCGACCCGCTGCTGGACCTCGAACTGCGCGGTGTCGAGGTTGGTGCCGTACTGGAACCACACCGTCACCAGCGACGCCCCCTGCTTGCTCGTCGACTCCACGCGATCGACCCCCGGCGCCGCGCTCACCGCGCGCTCGATGGGCTGGGTGATCGCCTTCTCGACGTCCACCGGGCCGGCCCCCGAATAGAAGGTCGCGATGCGCACGTTGGGAATGTTGATCTCGGGAAAGAGATCGACCGAGAGGCGCTGGAGCGAGACCGACCCCAACACGATCGCCATCAACGACAGCATCAAGATGAGGACCGGGTTCCGCAGGGCCAGGCGGGTGAGCCACATGACGAACCTCGCCTTTCAGGGAACCGCGAGCGGCTTCGGCCCTGCGTCGCGTGACGCCGCCGTCCGCACCTTCGCGCCGTCGGACAGCGCGTCGATGCCGCGGGTGACGACCGTCGCCCCCGCGCTCAACCCGGAGGTGATCTCCAACCGCTCCCCCAGCGCTTCGCCCAACGTCACCGGCCGCCGCTTCACCGTGTCGCCTTCCAGCACGTAGACGAAGGCGCGGCCGTTCGAGAGCTGCACCGCCTCGGCCGGCAGCACCACCGCGCCGGGGTGACGGGCCAGCTCCAGTTCCGCGCGGCCGTACATGCCCGGCTTGAGCAACCGCTCGGGGTTCTGCAACTGCACCTCGGCGTCCAGGGTCCGGGTGAGCGGGTCGAACGAGGGCGCGAGCCGCTCGACCTTGCCCTCGAAGTCCCGGCCGGGGAACGCG
>JBBRUE010000417.1:0-6393 GCA_038248085.1 Myxococcales bacterium
CGCGACGTGCTCCTTGCCGTCACGCTTGTCGCGGAAGATCACGATTCGGAACAGCCCACGCTCGGTAGGCAGATCAGACTCGGAGTACCTCTCGAGGAAGTGAGTCGGCTTGCGGGTGGGGAGCAGCTTGGTGTGGTCCGTCATCGTGCCCTCGTTCGCCGCGAAGGTGGTTCGAAGGGATAGCACAGCGGGTGCCTGCGTCATGCGCTTCAGATGCAGACACTGGACAAAGGTTGCACGGTTTCGTCAGCCCCCCCAGGACACGGGGAAAATGCTGATTTCGTTGCCTGTTTTGACGCCCGACGACGCCTCGGGCAGATCGATCAGGCAGGTCGCCCCGGACGCAGAAGACAGGGCGCCCGAGGACTGGGAGGTGAGGGGGCAAGCCCAGAGCACCCCCTCGCGGACCTCGGTGGTAGCGCGCACGAACAGTCGCAGCCCTGGCTGCTTGGGAACGTCGACCGCGACGCGCCCCGGCAGCGAGACCGGGAGCGGGGCCAGCCCCTGCAACACGCGCAACGCCGGCCGCACGAAGAGCTCGAAGGTGACCATCGCCGAGACGGGGTTGCCGGGAAGGCCGAACACCAGCGTCGCGCCTTTGCGACCGAACGCGAGCGGCTTGCCCGGCTTCATCGCCACCTTCCAGAAGTCGATGTCCACTCCGAGCCCGGTGAGGGCTTCGCGGGTGAAGTCCTTCTCTCCGACGGACGCGCCGGCGAGGGTGATGAGCACGTCGGCCTCGAGCCCCGGCGCGATGTGCTCCCGGAGCGACGCGAGCGTGTCGGCCGCGCGGCCCAGGCGCACCGGGATTCCGCCGGCCCGGCGAACCGCCGCGGCGATCACCGGCGAATTGGTGTCGACGATCTTTCCTTCTTCCAGGCAACCCACGTCGCACAGCTCGTCGCCGCTCGAGACGATCGCCACCCGCGGCCGACGGTGCACCGAGACCCGCTCCACGCCCTGGCCCCAGAGCGCTCCCGCGTCGGCCAGGCTGAGCTCGCGGCCGGCCAGGAACAGTGCTTCCCCTTCGCGCACGTCTTCGCCGCGCCGGCGGACGTTGGCGCCGAGCTTCACCACTTCCTGGATCTCGACGTGGTGATCGCCAGACGGCTGTGTGCGCTCCTGCATCACCACCGCGTCGGCGCCAGGAGGCATCGGCGCGCCGGTCATGATGCGCGCACAGGTGCCCGGCGTGACCTCGCGGGTCGGGCGGTCGCCGGCGAAGATCTTCTGGGTCACCTCGAGCTTCGTCGGGACGGACTGCAGATCGGCCGCGCGCACGGCGTACCCATCCATCGCCGAGTTGTCCCAGGGCGGCAGCGTCCGGCGGACGGTGAAGGGGCTCGTCAAACTACGCCCCAGCGCGTCGTCGATCAGCACGTCCTCCGGGGCGAGCGGGTTGATGACAGCGAGAATCCGCGCTCGGGCTTCGTCGACGGGGAGCAGGGCCATGGTCGCTCCATGCCGATTTCAGGCTTGAAAACCAATAGGAATTGCAGGGATTTGGGTTGACGAAAGCCCGCCTGATCGGATACGGGGACGGTTCCCCAAGCGTCAAGGAGACAGCGTTGGCCAAGAAGAAGGCGAAACCCGCTGCCGCGAAGAAGATTGCGAAGCCGGCCCCCAAGAAGGTGATCAAGCCGGTCGCCGCGAAGAAGGTCAAGGCTCCCAAGGTCTCGAAAGTGAAGGGGAAAGAGGCGAAACCGCCTGTGCCCCCCAAGCCTCCGAAGGCCGTGGAGCCGGCGCCCAAAGCCGCCAAGGCGGGGTCGATCCCGGCTCCGGCCGTGAGCGTGCCTCGCCGCGCCGACGGCTGGTTGGGGCCCCTTCCCGACAAGCCCATGCCGCGGTCGACGAAGCTGCCGACCGACGTGCCGTTGCTGACCAAGCGCGAGATGGAGCAGGCGCTCACGGTCGGTGAACGCGGCGTCATCGGCGAGGGCTCGATGAAGGGCCGGCTCGTGCTGTACCAGGGCTTCCCGTACCTGGAGGTCATCGGCCGCGACAAGCGCGAGCTGATGTTCCTGCTCCAGGGCCCGGACCAGGAAGTGCTGCCCGCGTACGCCGACCACAAGGTCTCCGTGTCGGGCCTCATCAAGCGCTTCCACAACTACGGCGGCTCGATCGACGTGCGGAAGTACTCCGCCAAGAAGCCCGAGGCCGAAGTGGTGGCCGTGGCCGAGGTCCCCGAGGCGCTCAAGCTGCGGCTCCTCTCGCCCGGCGAAGTCGCCACCATCGCCAACCCCGGCATGTCGGTGGGCGTGAAGGGCTTCGCTACGCTGCGCGGTCGCCTCGAGATGAACGCCGAGGAGTACTACCTCGTGGTGTCCAACCCCGGCACCCGCCAGCAGGTCGCCTTCACCCTCGAGGGCAAGGCGGTCAAGGGCATCAAGAAGTTCATCGGCGAGGTCGTCGTCGCCACCGGCGTGATCGAGAAGGCCACCGGTTGGGGCGGGCGCATCGAGTGCGAGGTCTGTGAGCCCCGCGCGCCCGAGTACCCGCCCGTCGCCCGCGACACCATCGAGATGGTCGAGATCGAGGCCTCCGGCACTGGCGCCGCCCGCGAAGTGAACGTGAAGCTGAACAACGGCCTCTCGGTGAAGCTGTCCGAGAAGCAGGGTCACGTGTGGGCCATCGAGCCGCAGACGGCCAAGCGGGTCAGCCTCCGCGAGGTCAACGTCTCGCACCCCAACTCGGGCTCGCCGGTGCGCGAGTTCTTCTTCACCCCCCGCAACCCGGGCGTGCAGGAGATCGAGTTCTTCCTCGGCAAGGTGCACAACCCGATGCAGGTCGCGCGCACCTTCAAGGTGATCGCCAACGTGAAGGCCCCCACGGAGGTCGTGTCATGAGGTCGCTCCTCGTAGTCCTCTCGATGCTGGCGGCGGGATCCGCCTTCGCCCAGGAGATCGGTACGGAGATCACCCCGTCCACGCCGAACTCCGGGGTGAACCAGCAGCCGCAGAACACCCAGTCGCAGCCGACCGAGCCCACCCAGGGCCAGAAGACCGGCTACGTCTACAAGCCCAAGGGCGCGAAGGAAGAGCCGGCAGCCCCCACGTATGTGGGGAACAAGGTCTCCGCTTCCAGCGGTGATCTCGGCATCCGCGCGGGCTTCGGCGCCTCGAGCGCGTTCTCGCTCACCGGCACCGGGGCGACCGCCATCGCCCCCACAGTCGGCATCTCGTACTTCGGCTCGGACTCCTTCAAGCTGCTGTTCGACCTCGGCTTCGGGCTGCTCATCGCCAACAGCTTCGCGTACGCGATCAACGCGGTGATCGGCTTCGACTACCTGTTCCGCACGCCGGGCGATGCCCTGCGCCCCTTCTTTCACCTCGCAGGCCTGTTCGGCCTGGCGGGGAGCGGCAGTGGGGACCCCGGGATCACCTTCGGAGCGCAGTTCGGCTTCGGCGCGGAGTACTTCTTCAACCCGGCTTTCTCGGTCAACGGGCGGCTGTTGCTCGCCGTGCCGATGGCCATCCCTGGTGGCAATTTCGTGCTCGGGATTTCGACGGTGACGCCCGGGGTGGGCGCCTCCTGGTATTTCTGATCTCGTCAGACATGCATCACCGGTCGCGTCACTGCGATCAGGCGGGCCAGACGACCTCGCACTTCGCGAGGACGCTGGCCCGTCGCTATTTTGACCGTCGGTGCGCCCCAACGTGGGCCCGGCGGTGACAAGGACACAACCCAACGTGGCAATTGATTCAGAACAGATTCTCAGGCTCGTGAAGACCGCGGGCCGACTCGTCGGCATCCAGGAACTCCTGCGCGCCGGTGGTTTCGACCCGGGCGAGCAGACGGCGGTCAAGCGGGTGCTCCGCGATCTCGTCAAGGAGGGCCACCTGGTCCGCGACGGCAAGCGCTTCGGGCCGGTCGACGAGAAGCCCAGGCAGAAGTCCGGCCCCGCCTGGGGCGGGAAGAAGCCCGCCGAGGTGCGCGCCGAGGCCAGCGTGAAACCGAAGGCCCAGGCGGTGAAGTCGGCCGCTCCCAAACGCGCGCCGGCCGCCCGGGCCGCCCCGGAAGCGCCCGAGACCGTCGTCGAGCCGAAGGGCCCCCCGCGCACCCGGACCACTGCGCGCCCCAACACGGTGATCGGCATCATTCACCAGCACCGCGACGGCTTCGCCTTCGTGAAGCCGATCGTCGGCCAGGTCTCGGAAGATCTCTTCATCCCGCCCGACGAGGCACGCAAGGCGCTCGACAACGACCAGGTGCTGGTCGAGGTCCTCCCGGGCCGCGACGGGCGATCCATGGGCCGGGTCCTCGAGGTGACCTCGCGCACCCGCCAGCTGGTGATCGGCACGTACTGCGAGAACGCCAGGCAGGCCTGGGTCGAGCCCCGCGAAAAGGAGATCGGCAACATCCGCGTCCCCAAGACGCAGCTCGCGCGCCCCGGTGACTCGGTGAAGGTGCGCCTGGGCATCGGCGGCGCGTTGATCCAGGGCCCCGCGCTGCTCACCGGCGAGGTCGCGGGATCGCTCGGCGCCGAAGCCGATCACTCGGTCGAGGTGCTCTCGGTGGCCTTCTCCAAGGGCTTCCAGGACGAGTTCCCCACCGAGGTGATGGACGAGGCCGATCGTATTCCGCTCGAGGTGAGCGAGGCCGAGGCGAAGAGCGAGCACCGACGCGACCTGCGCAAGCTGCCGCTGATCACCATCGACGGCGAGGACGCGCGCGACTTCGACGACGCCGTGTTCTGCGAAGAACACGCGCGCGGGTGGCGGCTGGTGGTCGCCATCGCCGACGTCTCGCACTACGTGCAGGAAGGCACCGCGCTCGACGAAGAGGCGCTGCGGCGCGCGACGTCGGTGTACCTGCCGGCCCGCGTGCTCCCGATGCTCCCGGAGCGGCTCTCGAACGGCACCTGCTCGCTCAAGCCAGACGTGGACCGCCTGTGCATGGTCGCCGACATGGTGATCGACCACACCGGCATCACCGTCGAGTCGGAGATCTACGCGGGCGTGATGAAAAGCGTCGCGCGGTGCACGTACACCGAGGTGCACGACGTGCTCAACGGCAAGCCCGTGGCCGGCCGCACCGAGCTGAAGGCCCACTTCGAGCGGCTCTTCACCCTCTCGAAGACCCTCACTGGCATGCGCCTGGCGCGCGGCGCGATCGACTTCGATCTCCCCGAGCAGAAGGTGGTGCTCGGCGAAGACGGCCTCCCCGAGCGCCTCGAGCGCCGCGAGCGCCTGGAGAGCCACCGGCTGGTCGAGGAGTGCATGCTCGCCGCCAACGAGGCCGTGGCGCGCTTCTTCCGCCAGCAAGACCTGCCCACCGTCAATCGCTACCACGGCGACCCCGACGAGGACCGGCTCGACATGTTCCTCACGCTCCTGGGCGCCTACGGCATCCAGGTGCCGCCCGGGGAGTTCACCTCCAGGTCGCTCAACGAGGTGCTCAAGCAGCTCGAGGGCCACGCCGAGCAGCGCGCGCTCAACCAGCTCGCGCTCCGCTCGATGATGCAGGCGGTGTACTCCTCGAAGAACACCGGCCACTACGGCCTGGGCGCGGAGGACTACCTCCACTTCACCTCGCCCATCCGCCGCTACCCCGATCTCCTCGTGCACCGGCTGCTCAAGGCG
This sequence comes from Myxococcales bacterium, assembly GCA_038248085.1. Lineage (GTDB taxonomy): Bacteria > Myxococcota > Myxococcia > Myxococcales > Myxococcaceae > Archangium_A. Next base: position 5,583 of record JBBRUE010000417.1, read on the forward strand.
CTGTGGAAGCGCGGCAAGAAGCGCTTGTCGTCCGACCAGCTCGAAGAGGAGTCGGAGCGCCTCGAGGGCTTGTCGGTGCAGTGCTCGGAGCGGGAGCGCGCGGCGATGCAGGTCGAGCGCGAGGTGAACCAGCTCTACTCGTGCCTGCTGGTGAAGGACCGCCTCGGCGAAGAACACCCCGGCACCGTCGCGGGCCTGTCGGACAACGGCTTCTACGTGCAGATCGACGAGCTGTGGGTCGAGGGCTTCGTGAAGGGCGAGTCGGTGTACCCCGACTTCGAGTTCGACCAGTCGACGTACCGCATGACCTTCGGCAATGGCCTGGTGGTGAAGGTCGGGCAGAAGTGCCGCGTGCTGATCCTCTCAGTCAACATGGAGCGGAAGCAGATCGACTTCCAGGTGACCGACATCGCGGGCGAAGAAGTCGATGCCCTCGAGGTCGCCGAGCGGCCGCAGCGCCCGAAGTTCGGCGGCGGCAAGCGTGGCGGTGGCCGTCAAGAGCAGCCGTCGCGTGGCGGGCGGGCCGGTGGCGGGGCGATGCGGGAAGTCGCGTCGCGTTTCGGCGGCCCGAAGAAGGGCGGCGGCGACCGGACGTGGCGATCGCAGGACCAGGGTGGGCGGTTCGGCCCGGCCAGGGGAGCCGCTTCGGGTCGTGCACCCGATCGCGGGGGGCGTTCGGGCGGGTCGAAGGACGCCGCTCCCGCGAGACGCTTCGGCGCCACGAAGGGAGCCAGCGCCGGGGGACGCTTCGGAGCAGGGAAGGGGCAGCCGGAGCGCAGTGGTCGCTCCTCGCCGCCTCCGCCCGCGGCGA
>JBBRUE010000418.1:0-6390 GCA_038248085.1 Myxococcales bacterium
CGGGCGTACGCGCGTGGGACCTCTACAACGTCAGCAACGACGTCGACCTCTACCGTGAGTGGGCGATGGCGGTGGTGCACGGTCGGCCCGGCGCGCGGCTCACGCGGCGCTTCGCAGCAGGCATGGTCGCGCTGCGCCCCAGCCAGGACGGCCGCATCGCCGGCTACGTCGGCCTCGACAAGGTCGAGCGCGCCTTCGGCCGGTGGATGATCGACGCCCACCTGCCTCCCGAGGGCACGCCCACCCAGCCGGTGGCGGGCGGCTACATGGCCAACGCGTGGATGCGCTTCAAGCACCCCGACTACGACACGCTCCGCCAGATGCTCGACGTCGTCGGCCAGACGGTGAAGGTCATCGCGCGCTGAGGCCCCCCGCTGTTCGGTGAGGGCGGTCACGGGCCTTGAGTACCCGGGCGCCCCACCACATCATTCGCCCTGCAGGTTCCCCCCGAGAGGTGAGTTGTCGTGATTGGTGCACTGCTGGGTCCCCAGCAACTGAAGCAGAGCCTGGGCGCCGCGGTGCGGGCGATCGGGCGTGAAGGCCCCATCGCGCTCATCACCGCCGGTTGGCAGGAACGCGAAGACCAGGACGAAGAGCTCCCCGGGCAGTTCGGGCGCAACCTCGTCAACCTCCGGCTCTACGAGCGGGGCGAAGAGGTGCTGGCCGAAGACCGCGAGTTCGCCAAGGCGCACCGCACCCGGCAGGACCAGCTGCGGCAGATCCAGGAGTTCTACCGGCTGCGCCTCGAGCGCACCTTCGACGCGGCCCTCGACATCCAGCGCAAGTCTGCGGGCACCGACCTCGAGGCCGACGAGCTGCGCCTCTCGATGGAGCAGATCCAGCGGCTCGACCAGGAGCACCTCGAGCGCGTCTCGGCGCTGCGCGAGGCCTACGAGCTGCAGACGCGGCCGTTGCTGCGCCCGGTGATCGCCCGCCACCGCGCGGAGCTGGCGAAGATCCTCAAGAACGTGGGCATCGTCGCCATCGCCGGCGGCCACGTCGCGGTGCTGCTCAACCGGCTGCGCATGTTCGGCTTCAAGGAGCTGCTCGGTGATCACGCCCTCATCGCGTGGAGCGGCGGGGCGATGGTCACCTCCGAGCGCGTGGTGCTCTTTCACGAGAGCCCGCCCGAGGGCTTCGGCATCAGCGAGGTGCTCGAGCAGGGCCTCGGGCTGCACCGTGGCGTGTTGCCGCTGCCCAACCCCAAGCTGCGCCTGAAGATCGAAGACCCGCTGCGCGTCGGGTGGCTCGCCAGCCGCTACGCTCACAGCAAGTGCGTGGCGCTCGACCAGGGCGACTTCGTGCAGTTCGACGGCGACCGGTGGTTCGGCGCCCACGGCACGATGCTGCTCAAGCCCGACGGCTCGGTGAGCACGGGGTGGACGTCATGAGCGGCGAGCTGGCGATCGACGTGCTCAAACATTCCCACCCCGGCACGACGGCGGTCGACGCGTTCATGCGCGCCCACGCCTTCCCCCTCGTCGAGGGGCACCGGGTCACCTTCGTGTTCCGCGGCACGGTCGAGGGCGTCAACCTCAAGAGCTGGGTGTACGGCCTGCCCAACTCGCAGCCGCTGCTCCACCTGCCGAACACCGACCTGTGGCACCTCACGCTCGACATCCCCCGGAAGTCGCGCGTCGAATACAAGTTCGAGATCATCCGCGGCGGGAATGGCCAGTGGATCGAGGACCCCCTCAACCCGTACCGCGCGACCGACCCCTTCGGCGCGAACTCGGTGGTGCACGGCGAGGGCTACAGCATCCCCGAGTGGACGCAGGTCGACTCGGACTCGCGGCCCGGCACGCTCGAGCCGTGGATCATCAAGAGCAAGGCCTTCAACGACATCCGCCACTTCAACGTGTACCTGCCGGCGCGCTACCGCAAGACGCGGCGCTACCCGTTGATCTGGGTGCACGACGGGCCGGACTACGTGCGCTTCGCCAACCTCAAGACGGTGCTCGACAACCTCATTCACCGCCTCGAGATCCCCGGGGTCATCGTCGCGCTCTCCCACTCGCCCAACCGTCTGGGGGAGTACGCCGACGACGAGCGTCACGCGCGCTTCGTCACCGAGGAGGCCGTGCCTGATCTCGAGGCCCGGCTCCCGCTGCTCGGAGGCCCCCGCGGCCGCTGCCTGATGGGCGCCTCGTTCGGCGGCGTGGCGGCGCTCTCGACCGCGGCGCGCTACCCCGGCTTCTACGGGAGCCTGCTGTTGCAGTCGGGCTCGTTCGCCTTCAGCGACATCGGGCACCAGAACAAGCGGGGCCCCGCGTTCGAGCCGGTGGTGCGCTTCATGAACCGCTTCCGCGAGAACCCGGTGATGGTCTCCGAGAAGACCTTCATCAGCTGCGGCATGCACGAGTCGTTGATCTACGAGAACCGCTCGCTGGTGCCGATGCTCCAATCCACCGACATGGACCTCAAGTACGTCGAGGCCCGCGATGGCCACAACTGGGAGAACTGGCGCGATCGGCTCCGCGACGGACTGGCGTGGTTGTTCCCCGGCCCGTTGCGCATGGTCTACGAGTAGCCCAAGGTAGCCCCCAGCGGTTCTCGTCTTCCTGGGGGGAAACACCGATGGTTCGTTTGCCTGTTGTGCGCGACTACATGGACAAGGTGGTGCCGACGCTCTCGCCGGACACCGACATCCTCGAGGCCGTCGACTTTCTCCTGAAGAACCACGTCACCGGGGCGCCGGTGGTCGACAGCACCGGCGCGGTCATCGGCATGGTCACCGAGAAGGACTGCCTGCGTCTGCTCTCGACGGGCATGGAGGCCGACGTGCCCCGCGGCACGGTGCGCGACTTCATGACCAACGAGGTGCAGTGGGTGTCGCCCGACATGAACGTCTACTTCGTGGCCGGCTTGTTCCTGAAGGCGAGCTACCGGCGCCTGCCGGTCATCGAGCAGGGCAAGCTCGTCGGGGCCATCACCCGCTTCGACATCCTGCGCGTCATCCAGTCGAACCTGGCCAGCCCGAAGAGCTGATCAAGAACCGGGGGCGAGGTGGGTGTGACACCTGCCCCTGTTTTCCCGTCACGGGAAACGACGCCCTGCGGCTAACCTGTGGCCGTGGCAAACGTCACTCGAACCATCGGTCTCTCTCTCGGCGCGGACATCTGCTGGCCCCTCTGCTTCGAGGGGATCATGAAGCGGCTGGCCCTGCGCATTCCCCACGGCGGCGACACGCTCGACTTCCACGTCGAGCGCGTGACGATCGAGCCCTTCTCGCTCGCGCAACCCGTCAAGTACGACGTGGTGATCGATCGCCTCACGCACTGGTACGACACCACGCGCGAGTGGATCAAGAAGGGCGTGTTGATGGACGGGCTCTACGTCTTCAACAACCCCTGGTCCGTACAGTCGATGGAGAAGCACACCTCGTACGCGGCGATGACCGCGCTGGGCATGCCCATTCCCGAGACGTGGATGGTGCCGCCCAAGGCCTACGACGTGCTCCCTGACCTCAAGCCGACGCTCAAGCAGTACGCGCGGCTCTTCGACCTCGCGGCGATCGGCAAGAAGATCGGCTACCCGCTCTTCATGAAGCCGTACGACGGCGGCGGGTGGAAGGGCGTCTCCCGCATCGCCGACGAGGCCGCGCTGAAGAAGGCCTACGACGAGTCGGGCACGATGGTGATGCACCTCCAGAAGGCGGTCGACCCGTACGATCGCTTCGTGCGCACCATCGGCTTCGGCCCGCAGACGCACTCGGTGCTGTACGACCCCGCGGCGCCGCTCCACGACCGCTACACGATGAAGAAGGAGGCGGAGTTCCTCACCGCGGCCGACCGCCAGGTGCTCGAAGACACGACGCTGACCATCAACGCGTTCTTCGGGTGGGACTTCAACTCGTGCGAGTCGCTGCGCAGCCCGAAGGACGGCGTGTGGTACCCCATCGACTTCGCCAACCCGTGCCCCGACTCGCAGGTGACGTCGCTGCACTACCACTTCCCGTGGATGGTGAAGGCGTACCTCAAGTGGGCGATCTTCACCGCGGCCACCAAGCGGCCGATGCGCAAGGCCTTCGACTGGGACCCGTTCTACGCCATCGCGAAAGAGTCGATGCCGTACCCCGACAAGCTCAAGAAGTACGGCGCGCTCGCGCGGAAGATCCTCCAGGCCGACGAGTTCGAGGCGTTCTGCGCCAAGCACCTCAAGCACCTCGACGAGGTCGCCTGGGAGTTCTTCTCGACCGACGCGGCGAAGCAGGCGGTGCGGCTCAAGACGACCGCGCTGTTCCCCGCGCACGAGGTCGAGCCGTTCACCGAGCTCTTCTTCAAGCGCATTCAACAGTGGAGGGCTGACCAGAAGTGAAGACGACCGCTCGTTGGTATTCGCAGCGTCTGCAGCGCGAGGTCTCGATGGCGCGCTGGGGCACGTTCGGGCAGCCCGTGCTCATGTTCCCCACGGCGGGCGGTGACGCCGAGGAGATCGAGCGCTTCCTGATGATCAAGGTGCTCTCGCCGTTGATCGACGCAGGGAAGATCAAGGTCTACTCGTGCGACTCGGTCGCCGGGCGGGCGATGGTCGAGCAGGAAGGCACGCCCCAGCACCGGCAGTGGCTGATCAACCAGTTCCACCAGTACGTGCGCCACGAGCTGGTGCCGGCCATCCGCAAGGACTGCGGCAACGAGCACATCGAGATCGTCTCGGCGGGGGCGAGCATCGGCGCCTTCCACGCTGCGGCGGTCATCTGCCGCTTCCCCGACGTGTTCAGCAAGGCCATCGCGATGTCGGGCACCTTCGACATTCGCCGCTTCCTCAAGACCGACCACTTCATCGACGAGTTCTGGGTGAGCTCGCCCCTGCACTTCGTGCCGACCCTGGGCGGGCCGCACCTCGAGAAGCTCCGCACCCGCTTCCTCCTCTTCCCCTCCGGCGAGGGCCGGGCGGAGGACATCAGCGAGACGTGGGCGATGGCCCGGGTGCTGGGGAGCAAGGGCATCCCCAATCGTGTCGACAGCTGGGGGAAAGAGACCCCTCACGACTGGATGACGTGGCGTGACATGCTGCCGAAGTACCTGGCTCAGATGGTCGGCTGATCATTCCGTTTCTGGAGGACTGCACTCCTGGCTACCGAGACGACGCGGGCCCACAAAGAGATCGAAGTCGAGCGTGATGCGAAGACGGGACGCGCCTTCACGCGTGCCGTGCTCGCGGACCTCCGCGCCATCGAGCGCATGCTGGCCGAAGGCCGGTTCGAGAAGGGGGTCAAGCGCATCGGGGCCGAGCAGGAGATGTTCCTGACCGACCAGTCGTATCTTCCCGCACCGGGCGCGCTGAAGATGCTCGAGCGGCTGAAGGACCCGCACTTCACGACCGAGCTGGGCGCCTTTCAACTCGAGATGAACGCCGCGCCGCAGGACTTCGGCGCCGACGGCTTCTCGAAGCTGGAGCACCAGATGACGGTGCTGATGCAGAAGGCGTGGAAGGCGGCAGAAGACCTCGGCCTGCACGCGGTGCTCGTCGGCATTCTGCCCACCATGCGCAAGGCCGACCTGGGCATGGAGAACATGGTGCCCAGCCCGCGCTACCTCGCCCTGAGCAAGGCGGTGGCGGCGCTGCGCGGCGGCGACTTCGAGTTCTCGATCAAGGGGCTCGACGAGCTGGTCATCTCGCACGACTCGGTGATGGTCGAGGCGTGCAACAGCAGCTTCCAGGTGCACCTCCAGGTCGACGCGGACCAGTTCGCCCGGCAGTACAACCTCGCCCAGGTGCTGGCGGGGCCGCTGATGAGCATCTCGTGCAACTCGCCCCTGCTGTTCGGCAAGCGGCTGTGGGCCGAGACGCGCATCGCCTTGTTCCAGCAGTCGGTGGACACGCGCAGCAAGACGCAGCACCTCCGTGACGACCCGGCGCGCGTCACCTTCGGCAGCCGCTACATCGACAGGTCGATCACCGAGATCTTCCGCGAAGACATCGCGCGCTTCCGCACGCTGGTGGGCACCGACCTCGACGAAGACCCGATGGCGATGCTCGACGCGGGCAAGGCGCCGCAGCTCAAGGCATTGCGCCTGCACAACGGCACCATCTACCGGTGGAACCGCGCCTGCTACGGCATCATCGACGGCGTCCCCCACCTGCGCATCGAGAACCGGGTGATGCCCGCGGGCCCCAGCATTCCCGACGAGGTCGCCAACGCGGCGTTCTGGTGCGGGCTGATGGTGGAGTTCAGCCACCGCTACGAAGACATCACCGAGCGCCTCGACTTCGACCACGCGGCCGGCAACTTCTACACGGCTGCGCGCGAGGGCTCGGTGGCGCCGATGTACTGGCTCGACGGTGAGGAGATCCCCGCGTCGAAGCTGGTGCTCGACACCTTGATCCCCGCGGCCGAGGCGGGCCTGCGCCGACAGCAGGTCGACGAGGCAGACATCAAGCGGTACC
>JBBRUE010000419.1:0-6389 GCA_038248085.1 Myxococcales bacterium
GCTCGAGCTCGGCGTCGACCCCGTCCGGCCCCTCTACCAGCGAGCGCAACGCCGTGGAGCGCTCGACCCTCACCCCGAGCGCGTCGAGGCGCTCTTCCAGGCAGCGCTCGGTCTCGCTCTGCGGAATGGTGAGCCACATCGGGTACGGCGCGTCGCCCCACGTCAGCTGGCGGAACTCGATGCGGCCCAGGCTTTGACCGGCGGCGATGATGTTCAACGCCCGGAACTCGCGGCCAGCCCGCAGGACCGCGCCCACACACCCGAGATCGTCGAGCACCTCGAGCGAGCGCGAGTGCAGCACCAGCGCCTTCGAGTGAGGGCTGCGGTGCGCGCCACGATCGACGATGCGCACCGTCAGTCCGTGACGGCGCGCCTCGATGGCGGCCACCAGGCCGGTGGGCCCGGCCCCGACGATCAGCACGTCTACCTTCGTCGACCCGAGCGGTGCCATTCAGCGGCCGTCCTGGCGGGCGTCGACCCGCGCGATGGCCACCCGCAACAGCGCGAGGAACTGTTCCAGCGGCACGCGGTGAACCTTCGCGGCCCGCTCTACGGTGAGGAACTTCGCCAACAGGCGACGGATGGACAGGCTCCCCACGCGCTTGACGCCGAAGACCTCCATCACTTCGGCGATGTCGCCATACCGCTCGAGGAGCTCCGAGACCCGGGTGGTCCGCGTGACGACGAAGGGTTCGGGCTTCTCAACCATGGAGCACCTCGGGGACGGCAGGGGGACGCGGCTCGTCAGGGTCCCGGGTCGGTTCCCAGCGGATCCACTTCAGCTCCTCGACCAGCACCACGTAGAGCAACGGCACCACGCCCTTGGTCACCAGGGTCGCCAGCAGCAGCCCACCGATCTGCACGTAGACGAGCTGTTGCCACTTCGGCCCGCCCTCGATCGCCAGCGGCACCAGCCCGCCCACCGTGGCGAGCACCGTCACCAGCACCGGGCGCAAGCGCACCAGCCCGGCGTCGATGACCGCGCGATGGAGCGGCACCCCGTGCTCGCGAGACTCCTCGATGAAGTCGAAGAGCACGATGATGTGACTGACGATCACCCCGATGAGGCTGGCCACCCCGAGGAACGCCATGAAGCCGAACCGGGTGTTGGTCAGCACCAGCCCCAGCACCGCGCCCACCAGCCCGAAGGGGATCGCCGCGAAGACGATCATCGGCTTGAAAACGCTCTCGAACTGCCAGACCAGCACGAGGAAGATCAACAGCACCGAGACGACCAGCGCGATACGCACGTGCCCGAAGGCGCGCGACTGCTGCTCGAATTCCCCGCCGTAGGACAGCCGGTAGCCGGGCGGCAGCTCGAGGGTCGAGAGCTGCTTGCGCGCCTCACCGAAGAGCACGGAGGGCAGCTCGCCCGGTCGGGGCAAGGCGCCGACGGTGATGGTGCGCTCCTGGCGGTAGCGGACGATCTTCTGGGGCTGGTGGTCGAGGTGCACCACGCCCACCTGCTCGAGGGGCACGGCGCGGTTGGTGCGTGCGCTCCACACCGACAGCTCGCGGAGGCTGGTGGCGTTGGTGCGCTCGCTGGGCCGCAGGCGGAGGTTCACGTCGATGAGCCGGTCCTCGTCGCGCAGCTGGGTCACCGTCTGCCCGGACAGGGCGAGCATCGAGGCCGAGGCGACGTCTTCCCGGGTGATGCCCGCGCGGTTGGCGCGCACGTCGTCGATGGTCACGCGCAGGCTCGGAGACTCCGCGCCCCAGTCGTCGGTGACGTCTCCGGTGGAAGGAATGCCCCGGAGCACCACGCGGGTCTTCTCGGCGAGGCCGCGCAGCGTGGCGATGTCGGGACCGCTGAGCCGCACCTCGACGGGGATGGTCGCCGGGGCCCCGGACGACAGGTAGAAGACCTCGAAGCGCGCACCGGCGATCGAGCGGGTGAGCAGGTCTTGCGTGCGGCGGATGACCTCGCGCGTCTTCCGGTCGTCCTTCGTCTGCACGATGAAGAGCGCGTACGACGGGTTGCGCGGCTCGGGGGCGACGTTGCTCCACCAGCGCGGCCCGCCGTCTCCCACGAACATCGTCAGGCGCTCGAGCTGGTCGCCTTCCTTCGCGAGCAACAGCGTGCGCGCCTCGTCGGCGATGCGCTGGGTGGCGCGCTGGTCGGCGCCCTCGGGCAACCGCACGTGCACGTAGAAGCGGTTCATCGACTCTTCGGGGAAGAAGTGGGTCTTCACCAGCGTCACCGGCGCCAGGCCCACCACGAGGAAGATGCCGAACGCCGCGAAGCTGACCTTCTTGTGGTCGAGCATCCAGGTGGTGATGGCGTTGTACTGGCGCGCCAACTCCGCCGAGCGGCCCGTGCCCTCGAGCGCGGCCTCGTAGCCCTTCTGGCCGCGCAACAGGTAGCGGCCCAGCAGCGGCATGAAGGTCATCGACACGATGCGGCTGGAGAACAGCGCGACGGTCACCACCACCGGCAGCGAGTAGATGAACTCACCCATGCTGCCTTCGATCAACAGGAGCGGCGCGAAGGCCACCACGTTGGTGAGGGTGGCGAAGAAGATCGCCTTCGCCAGCTTGGTGGGGCCCTGCCACGCGGCGCGAACCCGGGGGACGCCGGCGGCGATCTCTCGATTGATGGCGTCGCTGGCCACCACCGGGTCGTCCACCAACAGGCCAAGCGCGATGATGAGCGAGGCGATGGATACCTGTTGCAGGTCGATGCCCAGCAGGCGCATCGCCCCGAAGGTCATCGCCAGGGTGAGGGGAATGCTCGCGGCGACCAGGAGCGCGCTGCGCCGTTCCATGAAGAGGAGCGCCACGCCGATGACGATCGCCACCGCCTCGAGGAGGCTGCGCATGAACTCGGAGATCTTGTCGTGCACCAACTCCGGCTGGTCGGTGGTGTGCACCACCTCGAGGTCCGACGGCAGCCGGCCGCGCAGCCCCAGCAGCGCCTCGTCGAGCGTCGCGCCCAGCTTCGTCACCTGGACGCCGGGGCGCGCCTGCACCGCGACCGCGACGGAGCGGGTCCTTCGCCAGTCTCCGGCCGGGCCACGCCACACCAACCAGCTCGTGTCGGACGCGGGATCGTAGGTGCGCCGCACCTCGGCCACGTCGCGCACGTACACCGGCTTGCCGTCGGCCGTGTTGGCCACCACCGTGTCGAGGATCTCCTTCCCGTCGTCGAAGTTCGCGCCGGGGTCGACCAGCAGGAGCTGCTGCCCCGTGTTGAGCGTGCCGCCCGGGAGCGCGGCGTTGCGGCTGCGCAGCGCCTGGGTGATCTGCCGCGGGTTGACCCCCAGCGACGCGAGCCGCTCCTGCGAGAAGAAGAGCGTGACGCGCTCGGGCACCACGCCGTGCAGCTCCACCCGGCCCACCCCTTCGACGCGGGCGAGCTCGTCGCGCGCGAGGCGGGCGGCTTCGTCGAGTTCCCGGTAGCTGTACTTGTCGGGGGCCACCGCGGCGAGCCGGGTCTCCAGGGCGTCGAGCGGGCCGACGCGCATCGGGCCCCAGACATCGGGGTGCGGCTGCTCGGGGCCCACCACGTCCCTGAGGAAGGCGGCGTCGAGCGCGACGAGCCGCTCTTCCGAGCGCGGGGTGAAGTCGATGGCGACGAAGCGCGCCCCGGTGAGGACGGAGGCGTCGTCGAGCGCGCCGGTCGCCCGGCCACGCGCGGCGTACTGCGCGGCGGCCGAGGCCACCCGCCCAGGCTCGACGCCATCGGGGAAGATGATGATGGTGCTCTGTCGCGCGGCGGGGTCATCCGAGAGCGCACGGCGGGGCACGAGCACCCGGCGCAGCAGGTCGGCTCGCAGCGAGACCTCCACCGGGTCTGCGGGGGGGCTGGCGAGACTGAACACCACCGTCGCCGTATCGCCGAAGTGAGAGTTGAGCAGCGGGCGCTGCGCGGTGGCGGGGAGCCCCTTGAGCGTGTCGAGGCGCGCCCGCAGGTCTTCCCACACCGGGTCGACGTTCGAGGGGCGCACCGAGTCTTCGAGGGTGATGAAGACGGTCGAGCGCCCGGCGCGCGAGGTGGAGGTGATGACGTCCACGTGGGCCACCTGTCCGGCCAGCTGCTCGAGGGGGCGGGTGACGAGCTGCTCGACGTCGGCCGCGCTGGCCCCGGGCCAGAGGGTGCTGACCACCGGGGTCTTGATCTTGATTTCGGGGTCCTTGCGCTGCGGCATCTGCACGTACGAGACGCCGCCCCAGACGAGCACGCCCACCATGGCGACCCAGCCGATCTGCGGCTTCTCGGCGAACACCCGCGCGAGGTTCACGGGACCACCTCGACCGACTCGCCAGCCCGGAGGAACTGGGCGCCGTCGACCACCACCCGACGCCCGGCGTCGAGCCCGGAGGCCACCACCACGTCGTTCTCCAGCAGGTCGGCCACCTCGATGGGCAGCACCTCCACCGTCGAGTCGTCGCGCAGGCCGAACACCACGTAGCCCGCGCCGTTCGGGTTGCGGACCACCGCGGACAGCGGGAGCACCGGGGCCACCTGCTGGCCTTCGTCGCCGAGCAGCGCGGTGGCCGTCATGCCGGGCCGCAGGCCGCTGGTGCCAGCCAGGCGCAGCTCGACGGCGTAGGTCCGCAGCGCGGGGTCGGCGGTGGGCGCCACCTTCGAGACGGTGGCCGCGAGCGTGCGGCCAGGCAACGCCTCGACCACTACCGTGACGGGTGCCCCCAGCTTCACCAGGTTGACGCGCGTGTCGGGCACGCCGAAGACCACGCGCAGCTCCGAGACGTCGACCACCGAGAAGACGGGGACGTTCGGCGGCACCAGTTCCCCCGGGTCGAGGGCCTTGCGGGCGATCACCCCGTCGATCGGGCTGCGGAGCGTCGCGTCGGTGAGCGTGCTCTGGCTGAGGGCGAGCTGCTCGAGCCGCGACTGGTGCTGGGCCTCGATGGAGGCCAGCGAAGAGCCGGCTGCGGCGAAGGCGGTGTCGGCGCGATCGAGGTCGGCCTGGGCGAGGTCTGCGTTGGCGAAGAGCTTCTTGGCGCGGTTGAGCTCTCGCTCAGCCTGCTCGAGGCCGGTGCGTGCGGTGCGCACCTGGGCCGAGGTGCTGGCCGCGCCCGCCGCCGCGGCGCTCCGCTGGCGACGGAGATCGTCGAAGTCGAGGGTGGCGAGGATCTCACCGGTCTTCACCGCGTCGCCTTCCTGCAGCGCGCGTGGCGGCAGGCCGGGCACCAGCACCTGCCCCACGCTGGCCACGCGCCCGGGGACGCGGAAGGCGAGGTCGAGCTGGCTCCTCGACTCGAGCACGCCGGAGTAGCGCGCGGACTGGGCCACCGGCCGCAGCGCGACCTGGTTGACGCGCACCGCACGGGGAGGCGCCGCGGTCGGGGCCGGCTTGCTGCAGGCGGCGAAGACGACGAGGGGGGCGACCCACAACAGGCGCAAGGAACTCATGGCGTACCTTTCTGATCCATCGACAGGGTTCCGACGGCGCGACGCAAGTGGGTGGTGGCGAGGCGCCCGTCGATGCGCGACTGCACCGCCTCGGCGCGCAGCCCCGTGAGTTCGGCCTCGGCGTCGAGCACTCCGATGCACGGCGCCTGGCCCGCGTCACACAGGCGCTGCGCGCGTTGGAGCGACTGGTCGGCGACGAGCACGGCGTCGAGCGCGGCAGCGGTGCGCTCCACCGCGGTCGTCGCGTCGAGCCGACGGCGCTCGACCTCGGCGCGAACGCCGTCTTCCAGCAGGGCGACGCCGTGGCGGGCCGCGAGCGCGTCGAGCTGGGCGGCGCGCTGGGTGTGCCAGGTGGCGCCCCAGTCCCACGCCGTCCACGAGAGGACCACCGACGCGTCCCAGCTGGGGTTGAACTCGTTACGCAGCGGGAAGTAGCGCTGGTTGGGGCTGTCGAACTGGGCGCTGGCGCGCAACACCACCTGCGGCCACATCGGCCCGCCAGCGGCCCGGGCGAGGGCCTCCTTCACCGCCACCTGGTCGCGCGCCGCGATGAGGTCGGGGCGGGTCTTCGCCTGCGCCTGCAGGTCTCCGTCGGGAACGGGCGTTGCCCGCTCGAGATCCTCGGTCAGGTCGAGCACGGCCTCGGGGTCGAGGCCCAGCAACGTCAGCAGCGCTTGCTGCGCCACGGCCTCCGTCGCGCGGGCCTGGAGCTGTTGGACCCGGGTCCCCGCCAGCCGGGTGCGGGTGCGGCTGACGTCGAGCGCCGTGGTGACGCCCTCTCGCGCCAGGCGCTCGAGCCGCTCGAGGTGGGCGGTGAGCGCCTTCATCGACTGCTCCTTCACCTCGAGGAGCTGCCGCGCGCGGAGCAACCCGAAGTAGGCCTCCTCGGTGCGCAGAGCGAGGTCTTGTTGCTCCTGGCGCAACTGCTGCGACGCAGCCTCGAGCGTCCGCTGCGCGGCCTCACGGTTGTTGAGCAAGGTGAAGCCGGTGAAGAGCGGCTGCTCGAGCACCA
>JBBRUE010000420.1:0-6389 GCA_038248085.1 Myxococcales bacterium
CGGGTTGGGAGAGGTCGACGGCATGCCGCCCCACGACGCGCAGCTCCCGATGGCGATGACCGCGGCGGCATCGGCGGCGACTTCCTTCGCCAGCTCGATCGCCGTCTTCCCGCCGATCTTGCAGTAGATCCCGTTGTCCTTCATCGGGATCGCGCCCTCGACCACGAGGATGTATTTGCCCTTGTTCTCGGCCATCGCCGAGAGCCGCGCCGCTTCGACCTGGTGGCCGGCCGCCGCCGCGAGCGTCTCGTGGTAGTCGAGCGAGATCAGGTCGAGGATCAGCTTGTCGAGCGTCGGGTGCTCGGAGCGCAGCAGGCTCTCGGTGCAGCCGGTGCATTCCTGAAACTGCAGCCAGATCACCGATGGCCGCCGCGACTGGGTCATCGCGTTGACCACCGCCCCCATCGCCGTCGAGGGGAGCCCCATGGAGGCCAGCACCGTGGCGGCGATCGTCATGAAGTCGCGCCGGGAGAGCCCGAAGCGCCGCTCGGCCTCGCCGATGACGTCCGATGACTCGAGGTCCTTCGCCGCTCGGCTGTTCTTCAGCCAGAAGTCGATCGCACCCATGTTGCCTCCCGAAACCCCGTTGCGCAGGGTCAAGCCCGCGCGGCGAATTTCACCAATCGGGCCAAAGGCCCCGGAAGCACGGCAGGGAGAGGTAGGCATGTGTTGTTACCGAACGATTACAGAGCGTTCGTCAGAGGGCCTGCGCGCCAAGTGGCCGTGATGGCGCACTTCGTCAAAGAGGCTCCCACTGCAAACGATGCGTCCATTCGCGCTGGAATGCACGGACTGCACGTGATCGGCGAAACCCAAAGGCCGTTGGCGCATCGCGCAGCAACTTGCAGCAGCGAGCCGTCAGAACGCGGTCAGTGGCGCCAGGCCCTGAAGCGGTCCGGAGTGCGCGAACGCCAGCGACTTCACCGGCGCGCCGGACGCCGCGAGCTTCTTCGCCAGCCCCTGCACCGAGGCGCGGCACTGGGCGAGATCGTCGCTGAACAGCCACGGCGCATTGCGCACCTGGCCGTCGGCCTGCCCGGCCACCGCGTCGCCGAGGAACAGCACCTCGTGGGCCAGGTACGCCGCGCTCCCAGCGGTGTGGCCCGGCAGCGCGAAGACCTGCACCTTCGCCGAGCCGATCTCCACCACCTCACCGTCGGTCACCGCCCGCGTCAGCTTCCGGCTCTTCGCCGGCTCGTTCTTCACGAAGCGGGTCAGTGGCCCCTTCGCCGCGACGCTCCCCTCAGCGACGCCGCGCTCGGTCTCGAGAGCGAACAGCTCCGCCTGGGGGAACGCGCCGCAGCCGCCGACGTGATCGCCGTGCCCGTGGGTGAGGAAGATCGCCTTCACCGTCAGCCCGAGCGCATCGAGCTTCGAGCGCAGCGCCTTCGCCTCGGGGTCCTGGCCGCAGTCGATCAGCACCGCCCCGCCCTCGCCGGCCGGCACGATGAAGGCCTGCACGTAGCCGTCCGCCACGCCCACCACGCCCCCGGCCAGCTCGGTCACCGGCGAGACCGGCGCCAGCCCGATGAACGCCGAGGCGAGCGTCGCCACGAAGGCGAGCCCGATGAAGATCACCACGCCCACCGCGATCAGGAGCTTCTTCTTCATCAGTCGACCTGGGCCACCTTGTTGCGCTCCTCGAGGAAGCCGTCGACGGCCTCGGCGATCGAGTCAGCCACGCTCTGCTGATACGCGTCGTCGGCCAGCCGCTCTTCTTCTTCGGGGTGCGAGAGGAACGACGTCTCGACGAGGATCGCCGGCATCTTCGCGCCGAGGAGCACGAAGAAGAGCGCCTCCTTGGTGCCGAGATCCTTCACGCCCTTGTACGAGCTCGAGAGGTTGCGGATGAGGGACTTCTGCACGCGCTCCGCGAGGTGCGACGACTCCCCGGTGTTCGCCTTGGTCGCGAGGTCCGCGAGGATGTACTGGAGATCGCCCACGCCCCGCTCGGTGGTCGCGTTCTCGCGCGCCGAGAGGCGAATCGAGTAGCGGTTCGACGAGGTGTTGAGGGTGTACGTCTCGATGCCGCGCAGCGTCTTGCTCGGCGCCGCGTTGCAGTGCACCGAGATGAAGAGGTCGCCCTTCTGGCGGTTGGCGAAGCGGGTGCGATCTTCGAGCTTCACGAAGGTGTCGTCGTCGCGCGTCAACACCACCTCGAGGCCCGCCTGCTCGAGCCTCGCGGCCAGCTTCTTGGCGATGGCCAGCGAGACGTCCTTCTCCCGGGTGCCCTTGGGGCCGATGGCGCCGGTGTCGTGGCCTCCGTGGCCCGCGTCGACCACCACCCGGCGCACCTTGAGGCCGAGCTGCTGGGCCAGCGACAGCTCCGCCCCGCCCTCGTCCTTCGCCAGCTTCTTGAAGCGCGCCCGGGTCTCGGGGTCGTCGTCACCCGGCAGCCGCGCGCCCACCCGCACGTCGCGGAGCTTCTCGGCCAGGCTCGCCACCACCGGCTCCGGGCCCTCGACCACGTCGTCGGAGCCCCGGCCCTCGGGCTCGACCTGCTCGAGCGCGCGCAGCTTCTCGTCGTCGGCTGGGCGGCTGGGCGGCGTGCGGCGCGCCTGGGCCGTCAGCGGGCCCTCGCCCTCGGAGCGGCCGGCCATCTCGAGCGGCTTGATCGCCCGCCGAATCGCCTCGGCCACGTCGTTGGCCCGGGCCTTGGGGGCGGGCTCGTCATCGATCGGGGGCCGGGTCGCCGCGGGAGCGGCGCGCGTCGGCGCGGGCGGTCGGCTGGCCGTCGCCACCACCGGCCTGGGCGCGTCTCTGGGGAGCGCGGCCAACATCGCCTGGATGTCCTTCTTCTTGTCTCCCGCCGTCTTCACCGCCGCCTCGAGCACCCGCCGCGCGCCGGTAGGGTCGCCTTCGCGATCGGCCAGCAGCCGCGCCAGCGAGTAGGCCGCGTCGTCACTGAGCTTGTGCTTCGGCCACCCCTCGAGGAGCCGCCGGTAGCTGCGCTTGGCCGCCTCGCGATCGTCGTCGCGCTGCGAGATGCGCGAGAGCTCGTTGTTGAGCTCGCCGGAGTTGAAGAGCGCCTCCGGCGCTCGCTCGCTCTTGCTGTACTTGCTGGCCACCGCCTCGAACTTCTTCGCCACGTTCTGCCAGTGGTGCCGCAGGGCCCGCCGCTTCTGGTCGCCCTTGAGCTTCTGGTAGTCGGCCTTGGCGTCGCCGAACGCGTCGTCGGCGTTGCCGCCAGCTGCCCACGCGCTCCCGCTGAGGAGAAAGACCACGCTGGTGAGAACGGCTCGGATCATGGGGGCTCGCGGCAACGGCTCGCTACAGAGGTGTGGGATGTGAACATGCGTCACACATCTGGGCAAAATTTCGGACAGATCGCCTAGTCTCCGCGGCATGTCGCAGCAGGGAAAAGGTGGATCACCTGATCAGAAGAAGCCGGGCACCGCTGCGCCGAGGACTTCCACGGGCAACATTCCCGTGCAGGGCGCCGCCGATGCCGCGCAGATCAACCTCCGCACCGACTCGTCGATGCTCACCAAGCATCAGAAGAGCCAGCTCGGCTCGCAGTTCGCCGACTCGAGCGCCGAGCGGCGGCGCAACTCGCTGCTCGCCACCAGCATGCCCTCGGTCGGCAACAACAACCCCTACGAAGCCGACGAGCCCACCTCGGTCGCGATGAAGTTCGACGGCAAGACCGTCCCCGAGGTGCTCCAGGGCCGCGACCTGTGGAAGGCCGTGCAGGCGCCGCTGCAGAGCCGCGAGGGGCGCCGCACGCGCGAGGTCTACGACATGGTGGTCAAGCAGTTCGGCATCACCGTCAACCCGCGCTACGCCGACGACGCCCCGGGCAAGACCCGCGCCCACATCTTCGTCAGGGACGTCAGCCGCGCGATGAACTGCGAGATCCCCCACTTCGTTGGCGCCAAGGAGCTCACCCTGGCCCAGACCTGCGATTGGCTGCGTCACGAGGGCCCGATGCGCGGCTGGAAGCGCGTCACCGACGCCGACATCTACGAAGCCGCGAAGACCGGCCACCTCGTGGTGGCGTTGCCGCGCGAGGCGCGCACCAAGCACATCGCCCTCGTGCTCCCGCAGGACCAGCCCGACGACAACTCGCCCCTGCTGACGGGCATCGGGCTGCGGCGCGACGTCGCCGTCCACCCCCGCGAGATGTTCGGGGCGAAGGCCGTCGACTGTTTTTACCACGACTGATCAAGGCACCCGCTGATCAGCGATACCAGCCCAGCACCCGCGCGAGGTCTTCGTCGACGACGCGCGCCCAGGTGGGCTCCGCGGGGACGACCGCGGCGAGCACCTTCTCGCCGTTTCGCACCGGCCGCCGGCCGGGTCGTACCCGCGCGGTGACCTGGAGCTTCTGATCGTCGCGGAAATAGTGCGCGGGAAACCGCAGCTCGTCCTTCGTGTCGGGGAGCGCCGCCTCCGGGGTCAGCCACACCAGCGCGCCGAAGCGCAGCGGCGCCACCTCGCGGCGGATCGACCGGCGCAGCTCGAAGGCCACCAGGCCCCCGCCGAGCAACAGCCCCAGCCCGAGGATGAGCGAGCCCAACCACACCCAGCCCGCCTGGCCCCGGGCCCACGCGGCCTCCTCGGCCCTCGAGGGTGACGCCGGGTCGACCAGCACGGTGACCTTCGCGCCGGTGAACAGTGACTCCGCGTCGACGCCCGCCATCGGCACGCTGGAGGCGGCGTAGTCCTTCCCAGCCAGCCGGTAGATCACCCGCAGCCTCGCGGGCGACTCGAGCCGCGACTCCATCGGAGGCAGCACCACCTCGGTCACCTGCCCCGGTACTTCCACCGCGCGCTCGAGGAACTCGCGCTGGGCCGACAGCGAGCTCTGGGCCCGCGACGCGCCGAACCACACCACCAGGGTCAACACCACGGCGCCGCCCGCGACGAGGGCCACGCGGGTGAGCGCCCCGGGGATCTGGGAGAGCTTCACCGGCCGCGGCGTGCTGGGGATCGCGAGCTGCATCGGGGTCAGGGACCCTTGAGGCGGCGCTTCCACTCCGCCAGCGCGTTGAGCGCCTCGAGGGGGCTGGTGGTGTCGATGCTGAAGGCCTCGAGGGCGGCGAGCACCGCGGCCTGGGCCGAGGTGGGGGCCGGCTTGCGGGCGCCGCCGCCGAAGAGCCCGAGCTGCGAGTCGTCGGGCACGACCGTGGGGACGGCGGGCTTCTCGGTGCCCCCGGTGGCGCGCTTGGCGAGGCGCGGGCGGCCGGCCTCGTCGAATTCCCCGGCCTCGAGGTTCTTGAGCAGCTCCCGCGCGCGGGCGAGCACCTCGGGCGGGAGCCCCGCGAGCCGGGCCACCTCGATGCCGTAGCTGCGGCTGGCGGCGCCGGCGATCAGCTTGCGCAGGAAGATGATCTTCCCCTGCTGCTCGCGCACCGCGATCGAGCAGTTCTTCACCCGGGCCTTCTCGCGCGTGAGGTCGGTGAGCTCGTGGTAGTGCGTGGCGAAGAGCGTGCGCGCGCCGATGCGATCGTGGAGGTGTTCCGCCACCGCCCACGCGAGCGATAGGCCGTCGAAGGTGCTGGTGCCGCGGCCAATCTCGTCGAGGATCACCAGGCTCTTGCGGGTGGCGTGGTGGAGGATGTTCGCCGTCTCGGTCATCTCGACCATGAAGGTCGACTGGCCGCGGGCGAGGTTGTCGGAGGCGCCGACGCGGGTGAAGACGCGATCGCACAGCCCGATGCGCGCCTTCTTCGCGGCGACGAAGCACCCGGCCTGGGCCATCACCGCGGCCAGCGCGACCTGGCGCATGACGGTCGATTTCCCGGCCATGTTGGGGCCGGTGATGATCAGCACCTGGGCGTCGTCGCGATCGACGCGCACGTCGTTGGGGATGAACGAGTCGCCGCCCAGGGCCTTCTCGACCACCGGGTGCCGGCCGGCCTCGAGCTCGAGCACGCTCGACTCGTCGACCACCGGGCGCACGTAGCCGTTCTCTGCCGACACGCGGGCAAACGAGACGAGCGCATCGAGGGTGGCCACCGCGTCGGCCGCGGCCCTCAAGAGCCCGGCGCGCGCGACGACCACGGCCCGGAGCTCTTCGAAGAGGCGCTGCTCGAGGGCGATGCGCTTCTCGTCGGCGGTGAGCACCTTCTCTTCGTAGGTCTTGAGTTCTTCGGTGACGTAGCGCTCGCCGCCCACGGTGGTCTGCTTACGGATCCACTCGCGGGGCACGAGCTGGAGGTTCGCCTTGGTGACCTCGAGGTAGTACCCGAAGACCTTCGTGAACTTGATCTTCAGCGAAGGGATGCCGGTTCGCTCGCGCTCACGCGCTTCGAGCGCAAGCAAGACGTCTTTCCCATTCGAGCTCAGCGCGCGCAGCTCATCGAGCTCGGGGCTCACCCCGCTCGCGAAGATCCCGCCTGCGTTTGCGATCAGCGGCGGATCTTCGAGCAGCGCGGTCTCGAGCA
>JBBRUE010000421.1:0-6388 GCA_038248085.1 Myxococcales bacterium
CTTCTTCGTCGACGTGTCGGACGCGCTCAACACGCCGTCCGTCATCTTCGCAGGCAAGCTCATCGCGCGGGTCGGCTTGGCCACCAACAAGCCGGCCGAGTTCATCATCCTCCGCATCAGCCAGGACACGCGCGCCCTCGAGGCCGAACTGGCCGGCGGGAACCCCTGAAGGAGTCACCCCATGGCCGTCATCGGCAACCCGCGCAGCTTCCACAAGAAGTTCAAGTACGTGGTGGAGATCGACGGCTTCCACCACGCCGGCTTTCAGAAGTGCAGCGAGCTCTCGGTGGAGGTCGCGAACGTGCAGTACTTCGAGGGCGGCTCGCTCATCCCGAACAAGAGCCCGGGCCGGCTGACCTTCGCCGACGTGACGCTGGAGCGCGGCGCTACACGGGACCACGACTTGTTCGACTGGTTCCAAGACGTGGCGATCACCTCGAGCGGACTTGGTCTGCCGGACGTCGCGTTCAAGCGGAACCTCGACATCGTGCAGCAGGACCGGGACGGCGTGACGCTGCGGCGGTGGACTCTGGTGCGCGCGTGGCCGGTGAAGTTCATCGCCGGGGAGTGGGACAATGAGAGCGACGAGAACGTCATCGAGTCCGTGACGCTTACGTACGACTTCTTCGAACTGGTGCAGTGAGCGGCCGCGCAGCCGGAAGGCCTTGGGAATTCCGTCTCTTCCCCCGTTGGATGCGAGTGTAGGATCGGCATCCGAGGGTCGAACACGATGAAAATCTACGACGAGGGCGCCGAGCCGCTTCACGACATTCTCAAGGCGGCAAGCTCCGAGCAGGGCGCGACGCTTCTCGTACCGGACCTTCAGCGCCCATACGTCTGGACTCCGAGCCAGGTGACTCTTCTCGTTGACTCACTGCTGCGCGGCTGGCCGTTCGGAACGTTGCTTCTGTGGAAGGTCCACAAGGATGACCTCGCTGGCATCCCGTCGCGCCCGTTCTGGCGGGTCGCCGATCGGACCGGGGCGTTCGATGACGCGCAGGTGAGCAAGAGCAATCCACCGGCGGAGTTCCGCATGGTGTTGGATGGACAGCAGCGTCTGCAGAGCCTGCTTCTCGCCTTCGGCGGCGATAGCTGGGGATTTCGGCTCTCGGACTACGAGTGGTCGACGGTGTTGAACGCTGAGCGACCCCGCGGGCGCAATGCAAAGCAACATTGGTCGCTTGGGCACCTGAGCCTCGATGTTTGGGCGTTCTGTGACCGAGTGAAGGAGGTCGGTGGAGTTGGCAAGGTCGATTTTCGCGACGTGCTTTCGTGGGTGGTGCAGAGCCCCAATGACGGACGTTCAAAACTGCGACGGCCGGTGAACTACAAGCACCCGATCACGAGCGCACTCGATCCCGAGAACAAGGGGCGCTTCGTGCGTCTCAGTCGACTCTGGGAACTCGCTTCGACTCAGCCCGGTCTCTTCGAGAAGCACTTCCGTGAGAAGCTGAGGCCGATTCTCGAAACGCACGACGTCCCCAACGATGTCGTCTCTGATGTTCTGGAACCGCTCGCTGAACTCGTGGTGACGCTCGTCGGAATCAAACAGTCGAAGGTCTCCTACCTGCAGCTCTCGCCGTTCAACGCAGATGTCTTCAGCCAAGACCTCTACAACGACGCCATCGTCAATATCTTCACTCGGTTGAACACTGCTGGCCGCGCGCTGACGCGGCAGGAGATCACCTTCGCGTGGATCAAGACCGGGTGGGACGCGAGCAAGACCGGAGACAGGACCGCTGGGCGCTGCTTCGAGGAACTGAACGAAGCGCTGGCCGACGAAGGCGTTGGCATCGACATCGATGAACTTGTGGGTGCGGTGTCCGCGATGTGGTCGATCCTTCATCGCGATGGCGCCTTGCTTTCTTCAAATGACCTGCTGCGCGGCGAGAAGGTGCGCCCGATGGCGCAAGACCTCGTGAAGAGCTGGGACACGGTCTCGGCAAACACGATCGAAGGAGCTCAGCTCGTCGACGAACGCGGCTTCAGGTTCGGCACCCACTACCGATCGCTGAATGTCCTCTCGCTCCTCCTCGCCTGGCGCCTCCTGGGCCGTCAGTGGCTCGCAACGCACCCGCTCTCCGTCACTGCGAAAGACGGCTTTGAGAAGTCGCTCGACGCCGCTTTCGGGAGTTACTGCGACCGCTGGATCTTGTTGTCGCAGTGGTCTGGGCGGTGGGGCAAGTCCACGGACAAGGCCTTCGCAGACTACGTGAGCGATCTCGCCACAGACTGGAAGAAGATCTCCACGCTAACCGCGCCGACTGATGTTGTTGACGTTCTGAAGTCACGCATGGAGACGTGGATCGGCGGACTACAGACAGACTCGGTCAAGTTCGTCGATGATCTCGCGGTGCTCACCCGTGATCGCGTCCACGACTACTTCTTGGTCCTGTGGCTGTGGCTGTGGCATCGGCTCAGCTCGAAGCGATGGGACGCGTCGAAGCTCCAACTCCGCGAGACGAAGCGAGGAAGCTTGGGCCTTGACGTCGACCACGTCGTCGCCGTGAAGCTCTGGGAGAAGCTGCCCGGTGGGCAACCGCAGGCTGACGCTGACGACGATAGCGCTCTCAGCGCTGACGACTTGTCGACGACCATGAATGCGCTCGGCAACTGCTGTCTGCTCGAGAAGTCGTTCAACATCGCCAAGGGCGCCGAGCCCCTCCGCGCGTTCCTTGAGCGAGTCCACGAGTTTAAGACGGGCGCACTCAAAGTGGACGAGTGGGCAAGCGATCTCGGCGTGGACGCTATCCTTGTGGATCCAACGGGCAAGGCTGCCGCCGACGTGCGAGTAGTCGTCGAGGCCCGTACCGCGGCGATGAAGACCGAACTCAAAGAGTACCTCGCCAGCACTCGGCAGCGCGCCGACGTATAGCGGCCGTGGGGAGGTCCTGAGCTGTCCCCCGCGCATCTGCCCGATGGCTTTGCCCCCGTGGAGGCAGCCCATGGCAGACGACATCACGTGCCCTTCGGGGCTAGGTGGCCGCGTCCGCGGCATGAAGGTGCGCGAGGAGCGTGTCCTTGCTGACCGAAAGCTTACGAAGTCCGGCAGCCAACTCGACGAACTCCTCGCCGCCTGCTGGGAGGAGACCGTCGCCCCCGGCCCCTACGACTTCGGCGACAAGCCCATCAACTGGGGCGCTGTGCTTCAGGGCGACCGCTTCTTCTCGCTACTGAACATCCGCGCGCTCACCTACGGCCCCCAGTACGGCTTCGGCATCTCCTGCCGGAGGGACGCCTGCCGCGCGCGCATCGAGTGGGAGGTGGACCTGACGAAGCTCCCCGTGCGTGTGCTCTCCCCCGAGAGCCGGGCGGCCTTTGTCGCCGGCAACCGCTTCGAGACAACGCTTCCTGACGCGGGAAAACGGGTGGGCTTCAAGCTCCTCACCGGTGATGACGAACGGAAGCTCCCGGCGCTGCAGCGCTCGGCCCCTGATCGACTCCTCTCCGCGGTCCTCGCCTACCGGGTGCTCGACATCGCTGGGGTCGACGCGAAGGACAAGCGGCAGTTCATCGAGGAACTCACGCTGCGCGACGCCGACTTCCTCGTCGACGAGTTCGACCGCGTCGACTGCGGTGTCGACACCACCATCGAGGTCGAGTGCCCGGAGTGCCGCGAGACCCAGGAGGTCGAGCTCCCTTTCGACAGCGCCTTCTTCCTGCCGGGGAAGGAACGCACGGCGCGACGCAAGGCCCGGAGCAGCTCTTCCCCGACGTGAGCTTCGACGCCTGGCGCGAGGGGCTCTTTCACCTGTGCTGGCACCAGCACGGCGGCTCGGGGCTGGTGCTGTCGCTGGGTGACGCGTTGGAGCTGCCGGTCGGCGACCGCGACTGGCTCCTCGAGCGCATCGGCGAGCAGCGCACTCGCGAGGCCCGCGAACTCGAGAAGGCCGCGAAGCGGAGGTGACTGATGTCGCTCAACAACCTTGGCCTCGGCTTCGTCTTCACCGCGAGAGACCTGGCGTCCGGCGCCATCCAGAACCTCGAGCGGAACTTCCTCAGCCTCGACAAACGCGTCGGCCTCGGCACCGAGCGCATCCAGTCCTCCTTCCAGCAGCTCGGCGTCGGCCTTGCCGTGTTCTCCGCGGGGGCGGGGGTCGTCGCCGGCGCCTTCGCGCTCGCCAACGCGGCCGGTCGCTTCGAGCAGAGCATTGCCGCGGTGGGCGCCATCTCGGGCGCGTCGGCGATGGAGTTGGGCCAACTCCGTGACGCCGCCATCGACGCCGGCATCGCCACCCAGTTCTCGCCGACCGAGGCGGTGCTGGGCCTGCGCGAGCTCGCACAGGCCGGCTTCAATGCCACGGAGTCGATGGGCCTGCTGACTCCCGTCCTCGACCTCGCCGGAGGCTCCCTTGGCGAACTATCGCCACAACAAGCCGCCGGCCTCGCCGCGCAGGCGATGAAGGCCTTCGGGCTCTCAGTGGACCAAGCGTCGGTGTCGGTCGACCGGATGCTCCAGGCCGTCAACGTGTTTGCCCTCAACGCGAGCGAACTCCCGATGGCGCTGGGCGTGGCTTCGCGCGGGGCGCAGGCGCTGCATCAGTCGCTCTCGGAGACCCTCATCACCCTCGGCCTCGTGAAGAACGTCATCCCCGGAGTCGAGCGCGCCTCGACAGCCGCCGCGGTGGCGATGGAGCGCATGGCCGACCCCGAGGTGCAGAAGAAGCTCCGCGGCATCGGCGTCAGCGTGGTGGACGCGCACGGCAGCTTCCGCGGCTTTCTCGACGTGGTGGGCGACATGGGCCCGCGGCTCGAGCGCATGACGGAGGCACAGCGCTCGGCCTTCCTCCTCAGCGCCTTCGGTCGCGAGGCGCTCGGCGGCCTCAGCGCCGTGATGACGCAGGTGACGAATGGCATTCGCACCAACACGGGCGAGACGCTGAAGGGCGCGGCCGCCATCGCGTACCTGCGCCAGCAGTTCGACGCCGCGGGAGGCACCGCTGCGCGCTTCCGCGACCAGATGCTGAACACGTTCGAGGGGCAGAAGAAGCTGCTGGGCGGCTCGATGGAGACGCTCGCCATCGTCCTGGGAGAGCCCTTCGCGCAGGTCTTCAAGCCCATCGTGACTACGGTGGTGGACGTGGTGAATGGGCTGCTCGGCGTGCTGCGGCAGTTGCCCGGCCCGGTGAAGAAGGCCTTCGCGGGCTTCGTGGTGGCCGCGGGCGCCGTCATCGCCACCATCGGCGCGGTCATCGCGGTGAAGGCCGGTATCGCGCTGCTGGCTATCGGGCTGAAGGTACTCGGCGTCACCGCGGCGGGGTTGATGTCGACCATGCTGCCAGCCATTGCCGCGGTGGCCGTCCTCGGGCTGGTCATCGCGGGGCTCGTGTACGCGGTGCGCAACAACTTGGGGGGCCTTGGCGACTTCGTCCAGCGCATGTGGGCGAAGGTGACGCTCGGGTTCCAGGCCCTGGTGCAGCTGTTCGAGCAGGGCGGCTTCTCCGGCGCCGTGATGGCCGAGCTCGGGCGCGCGGAGAACTCCGGCCTCAAGCGCTTCCTCATCAGCGTGTATCAGGTGGCGTTCCGGGTCGGCCGCGCATGGGACGGGCTGGTCGCGGGCTTCACCTCGGCGCTCGAGGAAGCGTGGCCGGTGTTCCAGATGCTCGGTGCAACCCTCGAGGAGCTCGGGGCAGCGGTGCTCGAGCTCTTTCAGGCGCTCACAGGCCAGGCGGCGGGGCTGCCCTCCGATGAGTACCGCGGCTTTGGCGAACTGGTCGGCACGGCGCTCGCGGGAATCGTGAAGTGGACGGCGGCTGCCATCACGGTGACAGCGGGGTTCTTCACCGGGCTGGTGAAAGGGGCCACGGTCGTTGCTCAGGTGTTCGGCGCGATCTTCACCAACCTCTACGACTCGTTCGTGAGGGTTCGCACCTTCCTGACAGACCTCGCGGCGTCCATCCGCAGCGCCTTCGTGAGCCTCACGGACGGGGTCATCGGCCTCCTTCGGCGGGTGCCGGCGCGATTCCTGCCGGCCGAATACGCCTGGCTCGCCAGGCAGCCGCTCTCGACCGAGGTCCAGCAGCAGCAGACGTTCTCGACGCCGAACGCTAGTTCGGGGCCGGAGGTCGCGACGGCCTCCATGCCCGCACGCGCAGAGGCCGCATCGCGAAGCGCGGACCTCTCGCAGCTCCAGGCCAGCTTCGCCGCGAGCGCCCCCATCAGCTCCTCGCAGCCCATCACGGTCAACGTGCAGGTCGATGGCGAGACCATCGCGCGCGCTGCCCACAACGCCCAACGCGACTCGGCCGGCCGGGCGTTCTCCGCGGTGCCGGGGTTCTAGCGAGAACTTCAGTCTTTCCTGCGTCCGACGAGAGCGCGACACTCGCGGCGTGCGACCGCCGAACGCAAGCGAGGAGAAATGGAGGAATGCAGTTCACGAGGCTGGCCA
>JBBRUE010000422.1:0-6381 GCA_038248085.1 Myxococcales bacterium
AATCGATACCCGGCACCCACGTCGCCGGTGAGCTCCGTGTACCGGACTGTCCCGGTGGGGTCATAGGGGAAGCTCGAATAGTGGAAGCCCAGGACCCCGACCACGCTGGGGCCGATGAAGGCCTGGACGCTGAAGGTCGGGAACAAGCCGGTGACGAGGTTCAGCCACAGTCCCGGCGTCCTCGCCGAAGGGTGCACGCCGAAGATCGACACGCCGCCGCCCACGTCGAGTTGCAGCCAGGTGCGCTTCTCGATCACGGCATCGCGATGGGCCACGGGAGCGGCGGGCGGCAGCTCCTGGGCCTCTGGTTCGAGCGGGGGCGCCTTGGTCTCTCGTTGGGGCGTTCGCGAAGTCTTCTCGACCGCCATCGCGGCGATCGCCAGGTACGACCGAACCACGTACCGCGCGCGCGGCACCTCGACGGCCGCGACCGGCAGCGACACCGGTGCGAACAGCGCCTCGTAGGCCTTCATGAAGCCCGCGCGGTCGAACAGCAGCTCGTAGCCGCTGACCGCCTCCACCGCGTTGGGCTTCTCCCGCGCGACCGCGTGGGGCTCGAGTTCGACATACTGCTTCACCAGTTCGGCGACCGTCGCAGCCGCGGGCGGAGCGGCGCTTGCCGGAGTCATCGGCTTCATCAACGGGTGACCTGCCCCGCGGGACACCACCACGGCCGAGGGCGCTGGTCCGGGCCGTGAGCCGTTCAGGACCACGGTCGTGTCCATCGCCAACCACAGACGACCGCTCGCGGGCACCACCAGCCACCGCTCGAGCGACGTGCCCGCGGCGAGACTGGCCCACCGGTCTTCGTCCACCGTCTCCCCGTCGAGGTCGTCTCCGGCTGCGAAGAGCCCAGCACCCTGCGGCACCGAAGGCGTCGCCCGGAAGGTGAGCGACGTGAAGAGTCCCTTCTCGGGCCCGGGCACCGCCCAGCGCGACTCGACGTTCGACACCCCTTCGCCGGGAACCCGGACGTCGGCGACGAGCTCGAAGCGCATTGACGGGCCGACCTGGGTGAGGCGGCTCCCGTCACTCGAGCCAAGCGCGTCGGTGTCGAGGCGCAGGTTGGTCGCGTGCGGGCGGGCGAAAGACGTCGGTCGCAGCTCGACGGCCAGGGCACCGACGGGCGTCCCGCGGTGTGTGTCGGACAGTGTCAGGCGCAGGGTCGACGGCTCCGTGCAGTGCTCGGGGACGTACGCCCACACCGTGACGCTCGCGCGCGAGCCCGGCGACATCTCGCCGACCAGCGAGCTGCGCTTCGAATCGACCCACAGGCAGCCGTTGATGCGCGCGCTGGCTGACGTGCTGAACCACGGCTGCCTCGTGACGTTGGTGAACGTCACTTCGAGGCGCACCCACTCGCCTGGGTCGATGAGGTTGTTGACCTGTCCTTCGCTCCCGACCTCCTCCACCACCACCACGCGATCGAGGGTGAAGGTCTCGCTCCCCTCGGTTTGGGTGACCTGGAGCCACGTTCCGGTCGTGGGGGCCGCTTCGGGAAGCTCCACCGGAGCCAACTCCAACCACGCGTCGAGCACCTGCTGCGCCAGGCGGGGCGTCGTCACCAGGCGCACCAACCGCTCCCAGGCTTCGCGTCGCACGAGGCCGGGCTCCGGGGCGAGGCCCCGAACCTCGGCCTCCAGTCGGTGGAGGATCTGCGAGCGCAGCCACTCCTGCGCAGCGCCGTCGAGCGGAACACCCTCGTGCTCGATGAGCGCCTCGGCCTGCGCCATCGCCGCGAGCAGGAAGCCGGTCGGCACGGAATCACCCCTGGGCGACGCCCGCTGCGCCGCCTGGTTCGCCGCCAACTCCATCAGGGACTGCACGGCGGGTCCGTCACCCGCCGCCAGCATCATCGCCACTACCGCTGCACTCAGCATCGCCGTCTCCCAGTCCAACCCCGAAGTTCGAGTGAGGCGTAACACCTCGCGCGGACACCAAAGGTCAGGGTGAGCGACGCGACCACCTTGATCTTCCCTTCGACTGGAAATATCCGTCCACTCGATGAATCCAGATTCACCCACTGGAAAGAAGCCTCAGCGTCTCAAGGAGCGCCTGCGCGAGGCCACCGACGCCGTGATTCTCGAGGCCGCCGCGGCGGTGATGCTGGAGCACGGCATGGACGCCCCGATGGAGCTCATCGCGGCGCGCGCCGGGGTGGCGGTCGGCACGCTGTACAACCACTTCGCCGACCGCAAGGCGCTGGTGAAGGAGCTCCTCGAGGCGCACCGGCTGCAGCTGCGCGGCGACGTGCAGGCCGCCGCGGAGCGCACGCACCAGCTGCCGGTGCGCGCCCAGCTGCTCGAGATGATTCAGGCGATGGTCGCCGGCTGGTCGAAGATCTACCTGGTGCTCAAGGGCGAGCACGTCACCGACGTGACCAAGCGCAGCGCGATGCGCCAGCGGCTGGCGAAGCTCTTCGGCCCGGTGCTCGAGCGCGGCCGCAAAGAAGGCGTGCTCGCCGCCGACCCCGAGGGGCTCCAGCCGGTCGCGCTGCTGGGGCTCATTCAGGCCTTCTTCGGGCTGAGCCATGACGAGCCGAAGTCGCTCCCGGTGTCGCGCGTGGCGGAGCACGTGGTCGACACCTTCCTGCACGGCGCCGCCCCCAGGCGAGCCCGGCGGTGAGCGCGGGCCCGAGAATCAACAACAAGTGGATCGTGGCGGTCTCCGTCACCTTCGGCACGTTGATGGGGGCGATCGACGCCTCGATCGTCAACGTCGCGCTCTCGCAGATCCGCGGCGCGGTCGGCGCCACGGTGCAGGAGATCACCTGGATCAGCACCGGCTTCGCCATCGCCACGGTGATGGTGATGCCGCTCACCGGCTTCTTCGGCCGGCTGTTCGGCCAGAAGAACGTCTACCTCGCGTGCCTGGTGCTCTTCGTCGTCGGCTCTGCGCTGTGCGGCGTCGCGTGGAACCTGCCCTCGCTGGTGTTCTTCCGCGCCATCCAGGGCTTCGGGGCCGGCGCGCTCCAGCCGACCGAGCAGGCCATTCTGCGCCAGACCTTCCCTCCGAAAGAGCAAGCCACCGCGATGGCCCTCTTCGCGATGGCGGTGATGATCGGCCCGGCCCTCGGCCCCACGCTCGGCGGCCTCATCGTCGACCACTTCCACTGGTCGTGGATCTTCTTCATCAACGTGCCGGTCGGCATCCTCGGGTTCTTCATGGTCTCGCGCTTCGTGCATGAGCCGGAAGACCTGAAGGCCCAGGCGCGCATCGAGGCCCAGAAGCAACGCGCCCACATGGACTGGCTGGGCATCGCGCTGCTGTGGACCTTCCTCATCGCGCTGCAGTACCTGCTCGAAGAAGGCCAGGCCGACGACTGGTTCGAGTCGCCGCTCATCGTGGTGGTCGCCCTGGTGGCGGTCTTCGCGATGCTCGGCTTCGTGGCGCGCGAGCTGACCGCCGTGGTCCCCGCGGTGAACTTGCGCCTCTTCGCCGACCGCACCTTCGCCTCGGGCACGCTCGCCAGCGCCGGCATGTTCGGGGTGATGATGTCGGGCATGTTCCTGCTCCCGCTCTTCATGCAGGAGCTGCTCGGCTTCACCGCGACCCAGTCGGGGCTCGCGCTGATGCCCCGCACCCTGGCGATGCTGGTGTGCATGCCGATCGTCGCGCGGCTCTACCAGCGCACCACGCCCGCGGTGCTCGCCAGCGTCGGGCTGATCATCACCGCCTACGGGCAGTTCATTCTCTCAGGGCTCAACCTCGACAGCAGCGCGGGCGCGATCATGGGCTCGCTGCTGCTCCAGGGCGTGGGCATGAGCATGATGATGGTGCCGCTGCAGACGGTGGCGCTCTCCACCATTCCCCGCGAGCGCATGTCTGACGCCACCGGCCTCAGCTCGTTGATGCGGCAGATCGGCGGCTCGATGGGCATCGCGCTGTTCGCCACCATCCTCGGGCGCAGCGGGGTCATCGCCAGCGCGGGCCTGCGCGCCCACCTCGTCGCCGAGCGCCCCGAGGTGCAGGCGCGGCTCCTGGGCACCGAGGCCTCGCTGATGGCCCGCGGCATGGACGCGGCCGCCGCCCACACCATGGCGCTGCGCTCGCTCGCGGGCACCGTCGCGCGCCAGGGCATGGTGCTGGCGTTCGATCACCTCTTCGTCGTCGGAGCCATCTGCTTCGCCTGCGTGCTCCCGATGATTTTGCTGCTCCGCCGCCCTCCGGCCGCGGTGATCAGCGCCCCCGTTCACGTCGAAGTGGAGTGAAGCCATGAGTGACCCCAGCACCGCCGAAGCAGTCCAGGCCGCCAAAGACCGCTCGGCCACGGCACGCGCCGCGGGAGGTCGCCGCCGCGTGGCGATCATCCTCGGCGTCGGCGCCGTCGCCATCGGCGGCTACCTCGCGTTCCACGCCCTGAGCGCGAACCGCCAGACCACTGACGACGCGCAGATCGAAGCCGACGTGGTGCCGCTCGCGCCCCGCGTCGGCGGCCAGGTCGCCGCGGTGCGCGTCGCCGACAACGCCCACGTGAAGAAGGGCGACGCGATTCTCGAGCTCGACGACGCCGACCTCCGCGCGCGCGTGAAGCAGGCCGAGGGCGAGCTCGCCGCGGCGAAGGCCCAGGCCGCGGCCGCCGAGGCCCAGGCCAGCGTCACCGAGGCCGGCGCCAAGGGCGGGCTCTCGTCGGCGAAGGCCCAGGTGTCGACGTCGCTGGCGCAGGTCAGCTCGGCCGCCGCGCAGATCGCCAACGCGAAGGCCCAGCTCACCCGCGCCGAGGCTGACGTGCGCCGCGTGACCACCGACCTCGAGCGCACCAAGAAGCTCCGCGAGGCCAACGCGCTCCCCCAGGAGCGGCTCGACAACGCCCAGGCCGCCTGGGACGCCGCGCAGGCGATGCTCACCGCGGCCCAGGCGCAGCTGCTGAGCGCCGAGGAGTCCCGACACGTCGCCCAGAGCCGCGTCGCGGAGGCCAGCGGCCTGCTCGACACCAACACTCCGGTCGACGCCAAGGTCGCCGTGGCCCGCGCCAACGCCGACCTCGCGAACGCGCGCGTGACGACGAGCGAAGCGGCGCTGGAGATCGCCCGCCTCAACCTCTCGTACGCGACGGTGAAGGCGCCGGTCGACGGCGTGGTGTCGAAGCTGCTGATCCGCGTCGGCCAGCTCGTCGCCCCCGGCATGGCCATCGCCGAGCTCGTGCCAGAGGCGACGTACGTGATGGCCAACTTCAAGGAGACGCAAATCGGCGCGATGAAGGCCGGCCAGCGCGTCGAGGTGGAGGTCGATGCCTTCGGCGGCCGCCACTTCGAAGGGGTGGTGGAGAGCCTCTCGGGCGGCACCGGGTCGCGCTTCTCGTTGCTCCCGCCCGACAACGCGTCGGGGAACTTCGTCAAGGTGGTGCAGCGCGTGCCGGTGCGCATCCGCTGGAAAGACGCGCCCCCCGACGTGGTGCTGCGCGCGGGCATGTCGGCGACGGTCACCGTGCACACGGAGGGCTGACATGCGCGCGCTCGCTTCGTCGATGGTGGTGCTGATCGCGACAGGGTCCTTCGCGGACGTGCTCAGCGTGGAGGACGCGGTGAGCCGCGCGCTCGCGCAGAGCAGCCAGGTGCTGGCCGCGCGGGAACGGAAGGAAGCCGCCCTCGACGCCGCCCGCTCGTCACGCGGCCAGCTGCTCCCCAGCGTCGCGTTGAGCGACGAGTTGCAGCACTTCAGCGGGCCGTTCAGCGTGGCGCTGACCATTCCCGGGGCGCCAGTGAGCCCGGCGCTGACCGTGCGCGACCAGAACACCAACGTCTTCGTGGTCTCCGGCAAGCAGCCGGTGCTGGGGTTGCTCAAGCTCAGCCAGGACTTCAGCGCGGCCAACGCCACCGCCGACGCGACCGTCGCCCAGCTCGAGAGCCTCGAGCGCGCGACCCGCGAGGCGATCGAGATGGGCTACTTGCGGCTGTTCGAGGCGCGCGCGGCCCGCGATGTCGCGCGGTCGTCGCAGGGGCAGTTCGTCGAGCAGCTCACGGTGGCGAAGGCGCGGGTGGAAGCCGGGGCGCTCACCCGGGCCGACGTGTTGCGGGTAGAGGTCGCGCGGGCGAACCTCCAGCAGCAGGAGCTGCAGGCCGGTGTGCAGGAGTCGGCGGCGCGCACCCAGTTGTTCACCCTGCTCGCGCTGTCGCTCGACGCAGACGTCGACTTCGCCGAGCCCACCTCGCTCGAGCTGGAAGCCGAGCAGCCGGCCCCTCCGCTCGCCGAGGCGACCACCCAGGCCCTCGCGCAGCGCGCCGACCTCAAGCAGCAGGTGCACCTGCTCGACGCGGCCGAGGCGACCTCGCGCGCGCGGCTGTTCTCGCTGCTCCCCGACATCGACCTCACCGCGGCCTACCAGCGCGTCGATGGGCAGGCGCTGGCACAGAAAGACTCGGCGTACATCGGGGTGCGCGC
>JBBRUE010000423.1:0-6355 GCA_038248085.1 Myxococcales bacterium
AAGAACGACAGCCCGGACATCGGCTTCGAGTACTCGGTCAACCCGTACCGCGGCTGCAACCACGCCTGCGCCTACTGCTACGCGCGCCCCTCGCACGAATACCTCTCGTGGGGCGCCGGCACCGACTTCGACACCAAGATCGTCGTCAAGCGCGAGGCGGCCCGGTTGCTGCGGGCCCAGTTCGAGCGCCGCTCGTGGAAGGGCGAGCTGATCATGTTCTCGGGCGTCACCGATTGTTACCAGCCGACCGAAGCGGCCCTGAAGATCACCCGGAGCTGCCTCGAGGTCTGCGCCGAATACCGCAACCCCGTCGCGGTGATCACCAAGGCACCACTCATCGAGCGCGACCTCGACGTCTTGTGGAAGCTGCACCGCGACGCCTCGGTCCACGTGTCGATCAGCATCCCCATCTGGGACCCTGAGCTGGCGCGGGCCATCGAGCCCGGCGTCGCGTCTCCGAAGCGTCGCATCGAGACCATCCGCGCGCTGGCGAAGGCAGGCATCCCGGTGGGGGTGATGGTCGCGCCGATCATTCCAGGCGTGTCCGACGAGGGCATGGCCCACGTGCTCGAAGCGGCCCGGGAGGCCGGGGCCACCAGCGCCGGCTACGTGCTGCTGCGCCTGCCCGGCAGCGTGAAGGACGTCTTCGAGTCGCGCATCCGCGAGGCGCTCCCGTTGCGGGCGGACAAGATCCTCCACCGCGTGCGCGAGACGCGGAACGGCAAGCTCTACGAGGCGAAGTGGGGCACGCGCGGTCGCGGCGAGGGCCAGTACGCCGACGCCATCGAGCAGGTGTTCGACAGCTGCGTGAAGCGGCTGGGCTTCAACGGGGAACGCTGGGCCGACCGGCCGTCGACCTTCCGCCGCCCTCCCCGGCTGGCGCCCCAACTCGCACTCTTCTGAAATCACCGGCGGGTTCGGGCGTAGGGTCAGCTCAGGAGGACGCACACCATGGGCATTTGCGGCTGGATCATTCTGGGCGGTCTCGCGGGCTGGGTGGCGAGCATGATCGCGGGCACCAACGCGCGCCAGGGCCTCATCGGCAACATCGTCGTCGGCATCATCGGCGCCTTCGTCGGAGGCTTCGTCTTCAGCTTCTTCGGCGGCTACGGCGTGACCGGCTTCAACCTCTACAGCTTCGGCGTCGCGCTGGTTGGCGCGGTGCTGACGCTGGCACTGAGGAAGATGCTCTTCGGCGGCAAGTCCTAGCCCCGCAGGGACTTGAGCGACTCGCGGAACAGCAGCTCGAACGGCGCGTCGGCCCCCGCGCGCTCCTGGGCCAGCTCGGCGGCCTGCTCGGCCTGCGCTTCTTTGTAGCCGAGGTTCACCAGCGCGCTGATGAGGTCGCTCGCCGCAGACGCGGGCTTCATCGGCTTCTTGCCCGACGCGGTCGGCGCGCCCTCGACCACCAGGAGCTTCACCTTTTCCTTGAGCTCCAGCACCAGGCGCTCGGCGGTCTTCTTCCCCACGCCGTGGATCTTCGTGAGCCGTGCCACGTCCCCTCGGGCGATCGCCGTGGTGAGCTCCTCGACCTCGAGGCCCGACAAGACGTTGATCGCCAGCTTCGGCCCCACGTGGCTCACCGAGGTCAGGAGCAGGAACAGCTCTTCCTCGGCACGGCTCAAGAAACCGTAGAGGTCGAACGCGTCCTCGCGGACCACGGTGCGAATGCGCAGCGACACCGGCTGACCATTCTCTGGCATGCGGGCCAGGGTCAGCAGCGAGAGCCCGACCCGGTACCCGACACCGTTCACGTCGATCACCACGTCGCCGAGGTTCTTCTCGAAGACCAGGCCCTTGAGAAAGGCGATCACGGAGACACCCTCACCACCGCCGGCTTGAGACGCGCGAGGAAGCCCTCAGACGCCGGGCGCCGCTGGCCGGCGGAGAACTTGAGCACCTGGCCGCGGGTGCCCATGCCGCGCGGCACGCGGAGCTGGTGCACGTGGCACAGCGCCACCGCCAGCGCGTCGTAGGCGTCGGCCCGCTCGAGCGGCTCGCGGAGCTGCAGCAGCATCTCGACCATGCGCGCCACGGAATCTTTCGAGTCGTTCCCGCCCGCGCCGACGGACTTCTTCACGCGCGCCGGGGCGTACTCGTGCACGTCGAGCCCCGCCTGTGCCGCCAGCAGCAGCGCGACACCCCGCGCGTGCCCGAGGATCAACGCGCTGCGGGCGTTCTTGTGGGTGAAGACGCCTTCCACCGCGACGGCGTCGGGCTTGTAGACCTCCACCACGGTCTTGAGCGCGACGTAGATGGTCGCCAGGCGCTGGTGGAGCGGCGCCTTGCCGTCCGCCTTCACCACCCCGCTGGCGACGTGGGTGCTGCGGTTCTGCCGCAACTCGACCAGGCCGTAGCCGAGGAAACGACTGTCGGGATCGATGCCGAGGACGCGCATGGGGGAGTGAACAGATGTTTACCCCACCCCACCCCGCGGCGCGAGAAATCGCCGTGAATGTCAGCGCTTGAGGAGCGCCTTCGCCTCCGCGACGTGCGGGCCGGCGGGGTCGAGCTCGAGGTACTTCTCCAGCGCCGCGCGACCGAGGTCCCGCTGGTTGCCGTCGAAGTAGAGGGTCGCGAGGAGGATCTGCACCCGCGCGTTCTTCGGATCGAGTTCGAGCACCTTGTCCGCTGCGGCGCGGGCGCCGGCGCTGTCGAGCGCGTCGTACTTCGCGAGGCCGAGCAGGTTCCACGCGGTGACCGACTTCGGGTCATCGGTGACGACCTGCTCCAGCACGCTGACCGCGCGCTTGAACTGGCCCGACTCGTAGAGCTTGCGCGCCTCGTCGAGGTTCTCGCTGACGTTGACCAGGGGCACGACTTCGTCTGCTGCGGCCTCGGTCTCGATGAACTCGGGCGGCGCGATCTCCGGCAGCACCGGGGCGACGACGACCGCGGCCTTCGGCGGCTCCACCGGGGCGGGAGCCGGCACCGTGGTCGGGGACATCGACTCGATGAAGAGCGCGAGCCCCGCGATGGCCAGGGCGCCGACGATGAAGGGCCAGACGCGACGGACGGCCTTCGGCGCCGGCAGCGGCGCGTCGGGAGCAGCCGGCTCGGCGAAGAACACAGACTCGGGGTCGACGATGACGGACGGCATCAGCGGCGGCGTCACCGCACGTGCTTCGACCTGCTCCGACGGCGAGGCCGCGACTTCCACTGCCGGTCGCGCGGCCGGGGCGAGGTCCACCACGGGCGTCATCCACGGGGTCTCGATGCGGGCCTGGGCCCCACGCGCCTGCGCCTGGTGCATCGCGAGCTCGATGGCGAACTCAGCCTCGGCGCGGGTGGTCAGCGCGTCGTTGAGCTCCGCTTCGATCGCCTGGATCGACTCCGACTCGGCGACCTTCTGCAGCGCCGCCTCCATCGCGGTGTCGACGGAGAGCTGCGGCTGGAGATCAGCGAACCTCTGGGCCTCGACGGCCTCGGGAGAGACGGCCTTCGCCTCGACCCGCATCGGCGTCTGGAACGCGTCGAGCTGCCGCGCGAGCTCAGGCGCGAGGCCCTCGGCGAGCAACTGCGGCACGGGGGCCGTGGTCCAGCCGCCGTTCGCATCGCCCAGCTCGATGCCGGAGTCCTGGGTGATCTGCGG
This sequence comes from Myxococcales bacterium, assembly GCA_038248085.1. Classification (GTDB taxonomy): domain Bacteria; phylum Myxococcota; class Myxococcia; order Myxococcales; family Myxococcaceae; genus Archangium_A. The sequence goes on from JBBRUE010000423.1 coordinate 3,593, forward strand.
GTACCAGTCCTGCTCGTCGGTCAGCGTCAGCGTGCTGTCGTCGGCGCGGATCTCCGCGGTGCCGGCGAAGAGCTGGTGCATGAGCTCCTCGGCCTCGGCCGCGCGCGGCTCGAAGAGGCGCGGCATCGGGCGCAGCACCACCAGCGCGTCCTCGCTCCCCTTCACCGGCGAGAGCACACCCATCAGGTACAGGCGGGTGGCGACCTCGAGGGTCAGCGTCTCGCTGAAGGTGCTGTCGAGCAGCACCTGCTCCACCGAGCGGAAGCCGTCGAAGAGCTGCACGATGCGGTTCACTTCGTCAGGCATCGCCTTGAGGCCCTGCGCGAGGCGCGCGAAGTCGACGGTGAGGCGTGCGTCGAGGGGCAAGCTGCGCTGGAGCACGCGCGACCACTTCTGGAGGCGCGGCAGCACGAGGTCGACCACCTCCCGCAGGCTGCACTGGAGCTCGGCGAACCCATCGACCGGCTCGAGGACGAGCTCGTAGGCGCCCGAGGTCAACGAGAGGGCCCGCACCAGCGTCTCGAGCGTGCCGCCGTGCGCGTCGAAGCGGGCGTCGATGATCTTGCCGCTGCGGAAGCGGACCTCGGCGCGCCCGCCGACGAGGAGCAGCCGGCCCGAACGCGGGCACGACATCAGGGCGCGCAGCAGCTGAACCGGGGGCAGCACCTTCGTCTCGAAGCGCAACGGGCCGGGGCCCTCTCGCCGGGCGAGCTCCACGCGCAGCAGGGCCGCGACATCACGCGCGTACGCGGGCTTCTGGATGAAGTCGTCGATGCCCATCACGTCGGCGATGGCCTCGACGTTCTGGTCGCCCGCCTTCGCCAGCAGCAACACGGGAATCGGCGCGAGGCGATCGTCGCCGCGGAGCTGGGCGACGAAGGTGAACCCGTCCTCCCCGCCGAGATCCGACTCGAGGACGATCACGTCGGGGAGACGACCCTGCAGCAGCCCCAACCCTGCGGGGCCCGCCGACGCGCTCCACACCTCGAAGCCGTCGCGGGACAGCGCCACCTCCAGCACCGAGCGCGTCGACTCATCAGGGTCGATCACCAGCACCAACGGCTTGCGCGTGGGCGCGGCCGGGAGAGAGGAGAGCGAGTCGAGCGAGGGTTGGGCAGTGCGAACCATGCGACCTCCGAAGACAGAGGCCTACTGCATACCCTGAGATGCCACATGGCCTCAACTCAGCAAGTCATTGAAATTATTATAGTTCCAGCGCCTGTGAAACTCGGCGCTCGAGGTTGGGGAGCGCGGCGACGCCAAACTCGGTCAACAGGGTGTGACCCAACAGCTGGAGATCCTCGGGGGCGATCTCTTCGAAGCGGAGGACCCAACCCCGCTCGCTCTGCGTCGCGGCCGAGCACTTCGCCTTGAACATCTTCGGCCGCTGGGGGAGCGAGAGGTACAGCGTCACGCCCTCGGTGAACGGGCTGGTGCAGGTCACCGGCAGCAACGCGCCGCGCACGGAGAGCTCGATGCCGCGCCCCATCGACGACGAGCCCTTCGACTCGACGAACCAGTCGACGTCCAGGTGGAACCGCGGGTAGCGCCTGCCCTGCACCGCCGTCTTCCGCGTCGGAGTGGCCATGGAACAAGGCTGTAGCGCGAGGGCCCATTGGTCAAAGAATCGGCCATCGACTCGGCGGAAGTTGCGTCATTCCGCGGGGCTGGAAACTTGGCGCCGCAGCCCGCACAGGTACGTTGCGCCCTGATGATCACCACGCTGCTCGTGATGCTGCTGGCTGGAGCCGAGGACGCCGCGATGCCCACCACGCGGGTGACCGGAGGCGTCGTCGCGCCCGCCTCGCTCCCCGCCGGGACCAACGCGCTGTACGGCTTCGTGGGCGCGCCGGAGCTCGGCGCCGGCTACCGCCAGGGGTTCGGGCTCGTCGAGCTCGAGGCCCGCGGGGTCTTCAACCTCTTCAAGGTGTCCGCGATCGCCGAGGTCGGCGTGAAGTTTGGCGTCTTCGAGCACGATCGGCTCCACCTCGCCCCGACCCTCGCGCTCGGCCTCGAGTTCAACAGCGGCGCGAAGTACTTCGATCGCGCGAACTTCGGCTTCATCGGGTTGCGTCCGCGGGCCGGGCTCAACGCCTCCTGGGCCTTCACCGAGACGATCGCCGGCATCGCGCAGCTCGAGATCCCCTGGTCGATCGCGCTGACCGTGCAGGGCTTCCAGGTGACTCCATTGATTGGTGCCGGCGCGGAGTTCCACCTCGGCGGCGGCTTCTCGCTGCTGGTGTCGGCCCACGTCGGCTTCGACGCGACCCAGGAACCGCTGGGCGTGACGCAGGTTCGCCCCGCGTGGGCCGGACGGCTCGGGGTCGGCTACCGGTTGTTCTGAGCCTTCAGAACGCGCCGCGCAGGAACGACAACTGGGCGCCGAGCGCGAAGCCGCCGGCGTTCGGGCTCACCACCGGGGCGATGACCGGGGGCGCGAAGGCGATGCCCTGCCGCTTCACCGGGTCGCCGAGGGTGAAGGTCATGCCGAGCTTGGGCTGCTTGAAGAGGTTGATCGCCGCCATCTGCAGCAATGGCACGACGCCGATCGCGCCGATCATCAGCCACGCGAGGCTGCCGCCATTGGGCACCCCGCCGCTGGCCTGGCCCGTCGGACCCGTCGCGTAGTAGATCCCCAGCACGGCGGCCATCGCCCCCAACCCGACCAACGCCGCGGGCCACGTCTCCGACTGGTAGAAACGGCTCCCGTTGGCGAGGCTGGACTGGGTTTGCGCGATGGCGAGCGGGGTTGCACCGAAGATC
>JBBRUE010000424.1:0-6347 GCA_038248085.1 Myxococcales bacterium
CGCGACGTCACCGAGGCGATGCTGGCCAAGGAGCGCCACCACACCACCCAGCGCCTCGAGCTCATCGGTCAGCTCGCCGGGGGCGCGGCCCATGACTTCAACAGCGTGCTGATGGCGATCGGTTCGTCAGCCGCTGCTCGCGTCACCACTGCCGCCACCAGGCTGACTCGCGGCTCCAGTCGACGCCGAAGCGCGCGTTCGCCTCGGCACGGAAGGCCTCGCCCGAGAGCGCGCGCCACCGGTGCCGGCAACCCCGCGCGACCACCTCGTCGCCGAAGCGCCGCCATGGGCCCTTGCCCGAGATGCCACCACGCAGCGAGCCGCAGGCGAGGCAGGCGAAGAAGCCCACGGCGATCGGCGGGAGCCCACGACCCCAGGGAGGCAGGTCCAGTCCGCGGAGCCAGTCGAGCCAGCGCATCACGCACCCAACCGAGTTGAGCGCAGCCGACGCCGCGTAGCGTGGAGCCCGTCAGTTCCGGAGCGCACCCGACGCCGCGAAGCGTGGAGCAAGTCAGCTCCCTGGCCGAGGCGAAGCGACCGGCCGTGGATCGCAGGGAACGGGCCCAGGCGAAGGGCTGAAGCGACGGCCAGTGGCCCTTCTTCAGGCGACGGACAACGAAGAACCGGCCCAGGCGAAGAACCGGCCGAGGCGAAGCGACCAGCAGCAAACGAGCGGGCCGAAGGTGCGCACGAAACGACGCGCGCGACCGACGAGGTCACGCGCGTCGGAGAGGAAAGGTTCAGCGCTGCGCAGACGTCGCCGCCCAGCCTTGAATCAGCGACGCGCGCGCGCGGTGCGGGCCGAGGCCCGGGTCGGCGCTGTGCGGCGGGCCGCGGTGGCCGTCTTCCGCGCAGGAGCCGCAGGACGCGCGGCTGCCTTCGCCGCCGTCGCCGTCGCGCGCGACTTCACCACCGGCTTCGAGGCCGCGACCTCGGGGGCCAGGCGCACCACCGGCATCTGCGAGACCGAGACGCGCTGCTTCATGCGCTCAGTGCGCGCGACGAGCTCGGTCTTGACCTGGTTGAAGTAGTCGCGCCCGCCGGGCACCACCGACTGACCGTCGATGATCTCCGGCGCCGCCTGCACCACGATGGGCCAGGCCGGCGTCCGCGTGTCGAGCTGCTTGAGTCGCTGCGTCAGGAGCTGACGGAAGCTGGTCAGCGTCTCCAACTCGGCGATCTTGCCCGGCGCGAGGAGAATGGCCGCGAACAGACCGGGGCGACCGGCCTCGTCGATGCCCTTCATGGTGAAGGCGTCCGCGATGCCGAAACCGGGCACCACCGAGCGCAGCATCAGCTCACGGGACAACTGCTGAAGTTTTCCGTCCAGCCTGGTGTCGTCCAACATGCGGCGGTGTGTACATGATCTCGCGCCTTTGACGCACCGACCCACTGTAAAATAGTTACAACCAGCCTGAACTACTCAGGAATTCGAGTCAGCTTTTCTCAGGTCCCGAGAGTGAGCTGTTCGAGCAGGGCGGTGCCTGCCTTTCCCAGGGTGCCGCGAATCACCATGCGAGGCTCGAAGACGTGCATCGCGCCCTGGGCGAGCCGCAGCGGCCGCAGTTCGCCTTTCTTGAGCTCCTTCTCGATGAGCCAGTCGGGTAACCAGCCGAAGCCGATGCCGGCGACGATCGCCGACTTCTTCGCGTGAAAGTCCGAGAGATGCACCGTCGACTGGGTCTCGAGATCGCCCGTCGCCAGCTGGAGCCGCGGGTCACTCCCTCGCACCGTGAGCAGGACGTGCTGCGCCAGCTCCTCCCGGGTCACGCGCGGCAACTTCGAGAGCGGGTGCGCCCGGTGCGCGACCAGCCGTGCGTGCAGCTTGGGCAGCACCTGCACCGCGAGCGCGCCTGGCGCATACGGCAACACCGTCACCATCAACTGCGCCTGCTCGGCTTCGAAGCGCGCCTCCACCCCGGCCAACGAATCGACCGAGAGCATCACCCTGGTGGGGGCCGCCGCGGCGCGCACCCGGCGCACCACCTCGAGGAACGGCGTCAACGGCACGATGGTGTCGAACACCACGCGCAGCACCGGCTCCCAGCCCGACTGCAACACCGCGCAGGTCGCCTCCAGCGCGCGCTCGGCCTCGAGCATCACCCGGCAGTGCTTGAGCACCGCTTCCCCCGCCGGCGTCAGCCGCGTGCGGTAGCCCGAGCGATCGAACACCGCGAGGCCCGTCTGCTGCTCGAGCTGCTTGAGCGCGTAGAGCACCGCCGGGTGCCCCTTGTGGAGCCGCTTCGCCGCGGCCTGCAACGTGCCCTCGCGGGCGAAGGCATCGAGGGTGCGCGCCTGGTCGAGGGTGACGTTCATGGCCGGGGCCCATTGTTCAGCAACTCGACAAAGAAGCTCAACTCTTTGTCACTATCAGCGACAGGGCCCGGGCCCCTACGAACCCTCGCACCATGGACATCCCCTGGATCCGCGGTCGTGTCGCAGCACAGGCCCACGTCGGCCTCCCCGAAGGCACGGTCGAGGAGGAGTACGCGCGCAACGGCTTCTTCGGACGCTACGCCCACCTCTACCGCACCCACGCGCCGGTCGGCTGGACGCGCATCGAGGGGCCGCTCAAGCCGCGCGCCTACGATCTGCGCAAGCTCGAGGGCGCCCGGGGCGACGACTGGATCGACGCGCGCAAGGGCGTGCTGGGCAACGCCGACGTGAAGCTCTCGCTGGCGACGATCTCCGCCCCGATGCCGTACCTCTTCCGCAACGGCGACGCCGACGAGATCCTCTTCGTGCACGCGGGCGCCGGTCGCCTCGAGACCGACTTCGGCCCGCTGTCCTACGAGCCGGGTGACTACCTCGTGCTCCCGCGCGGCACCGCCTACCGCCTCGCCCCCACCAGCGCGACGCGGCTGCTGGTCATCGAGGCCTACAGCGAAGTGAACTTCCCCGAGAAGGGCATGCTCGGGCAGCACGCGCTGTTCGACCCCGCGGTGGTCCAGGTGCCGACCCCCGAGGGCTCGTCGCTCACGGCGATGAACGCCGCCGGCGAGTTCGAGCTGCGCATCCTCCAGTGCGGCGAGCTGACGAAGGTCTTCTACCCCTTCAACCCCCACGACGTGGTCGGCTGGAAGGGTACGCTCTCGGCGATGAAGCTCAACGTGCGCGACATCCGCCCGGTGATGAGCGACCGCTACCACTTGCCCCCGTCGGCGCACTCTACGTTCGTGATGCACAACGCGGTGGTGTGCAGCTTCCTCCCGCGGCCGCTGGAGAACGGCGACCCGGCAGCGCTGAAGGTGCCGTTTTACCACTCGAACATCGACTTCGACGAGGTGCTCTTCTACCACTCGGGCGACTTCTTCAGCCGCGCCGGCATCTCACCCGGCATGCTCACCTTCCACCCGCAGGGCATTCACCACGGGCCGCAGCAGGCCGCCTTCGAGCGCAGCCGCGCCGCCACCCGCACCGAAGAAGTCGCGGTGATGCTCGACACGAAGAACCCCCTCAAGGTGCTCGCCCCCGCCGCGCCCACCGAGATCACCGAGTATTGGAAGAGCTGGAAGGAGCAACCGTGAGCCACCTGCTGCCGCCGCAGTTCCCCGTGTCCCCGCTCAACCCCTGCGGTCTCGACGGCCTCGACTTCGTGGAGTTCGTCTCCAACGAACCCGCGAAGCTCGACGCCCTGTTCAAGGGCTTCGGCTTCTCGAAGACGATGCGGCACCAGAGCAAGCCCATCGACCTCTACGTCCAGGGCGACATCACCTTCCTCGTCAACCGCGAGCCGAACAGCTTCGCCGCGACGTTCTCGAAGCTGCACGGCCCGAGCATCTGCTCGATGGGCTGGCGCGCGAAGGACGCCCAGCGCGCGCGCGAGGTCGCCGTCGAGCGTGGCGGGCGCAACCGCCCCGAGGGCGACTTCCTCGTCGACGGCAAGCCGCTGCCGGCCATCTACGGCATCGGCGACAGCCTCATCTACTTCGTCGACACCTACCCGAAGTCGGACACCTGGACCCGCCGCGGCTTCGTGGCCCTCGAGCAGCCGGAGCGCGTACCCAGCAAGGGCTTCATCGCCCTCGACCACCTCACCAACAACGTCGAGAAGGGGACGATGGACCGGTGGGCCACGTTCTACAAACAGGTCTTCGGCTTCGAGGTGGTCCGCTACTTCGACATCCGCGGCGCGAAGACCGGGCTCACCTCGAACGCGCTGCGCTCGCCCTGCGGCCGCTTCTGCATTCCCATCAACGAGGCCGACGAGAAGAAGTCGCAGATCAACGAGTACCTCGACGAGTACAGGGGCCCGGGCATCCAGCACCTGGCGTTCATCACCAGCGACATCCTCGGCTCGCTCCAACAGCTCGAGGGCTCGTCGATCGAGATGCTCGACATGGACGACGCGTATTACGCCGAGGCCTTCGCGCGCGTCCCCAACATCACCGAAGACAAGGCCGACCTCCGCAAGCGCAACGTGCTCGTCGATGGCGACCAGGAAGGGTACCTCCTGCAGATCTTCACCAAGAACCTGGTGGGGCCCATCTTCATCGAGATCATCCAGCGCAAGAACCACAGCTCGTTCGGCGAGGGCAACTTCGGCGCCCTCTTCCGCAGCATCGAGCGCGATCAGCAGAAGCGCGGCGTGTTCGACGAAGCGTGAATCCTGCACGGCCTGCGCGCTGCGTCACCGCCGCGCGCAGGAGTTTCGGGCCCGCCTTCGCAGAGCCGCGTGACGCAAGGCGTCGCAGTCGGCGCGGGGTTTGCTCCACTGGTGGGCATGAAGCCCCCCACCCTTCAGCAACGGATGCTGGCGGATCACCACCGCCTCGAGAAGTTGTTCACCCGCGTGATGGACGCCTTCGACGCGAACGCGCGGGAAGACACGCAGCAGTTGTGGACCGAGCTCGAGCAGGGCCTCGAGCGCCACTTCGCCGCTGAAGAGCGCTTCATGTTCCCGGCCTTCGAGAAGCTCGACGCCACCGAGACGACGGCGCTGCGGGCGGACCACGAGCTGATCCGCCGGCAGCTGGCGGAGCTCGGCGTCGGCGTCGATCTCAAGCTCGTGCGCGCCGAGGTGGCCCGCGGCTTCCTCGCCCTGCTGCGGGCCCACGCCGCACGGGAAGACGCCGTCCTCTACCGCTGGGCCGACGAGGCCCTCGCCAAAGAGCGCGGGCAGATCACCGACCTCCTGATGCAGTGACCTTGATTAGGGTCTTATTGACTTGATTTGATGAGCTGCGCGCGTCACCTGCTTCGACCGGCTGCACGTTCGAGGAACTCGGCCCGCGGAGCGCAGCATCCGCTCGAGCCTCGAGCGCGACGGCTGACCGAAGTCCCTGCTCCACGTGCAGCGGGCATACGGCCCGCGCTGGCGCGTTAGACGGCCGGAGGCAGCTTCGCCACGCCCTTGCGCCGCAAGAACATGAACACGCCGCCGAGAATCGCGCCCACGATGGCGCCCGCCGCACAGCCGGTCATCTGGTACGAGATCATCCGGTCCGCGCCCTGCCGTGCGACCTCCTGGCAGATGCACATCGCGCTGGCGCCGGACCCCGGCGTGTTGTCCCACGCGATGTACTTGGGGCCGATGAGGCTGACCGCCAACACACCCAGAAGCGCACCGCCCACCATGAAGTTCAGCACGACGCGGATGAAGGCCATGACGGCGGCAGATAGCACCTGTGCTAGGGGACGCCCATGCTGCTGAGCGTGTTGGGGCTGCTGCTCATCTTCGTGTCGGTGCTCTGCTTCGCGCTGGTGCTGGTGCACGCGTTCCAGCGCAGCGTCGGCACGGGCTTCATGGTGCTCTGCCTGCCCGTCTACACCCTCTATTACGGCTTCTCGCAGTTCGACCACCGCCGCAAAGGCCTGGTGCTCGCCGGCTGGCTGGGCGCCTTTGTGCTCGGCATCGTCTTCCGCGTCGTCGGCGTCAGTCTCTCCGCCCAGAGCTGAAGCCTGTTCACCGCAGTGCCCAGTGCGCAGGCTGGAAACCCCACTTCTGGAGCGCCCCCAGTCCATTGTCAGGATCGTTACACGCCGATCCAGCCACCTGCGCGTGGCCCCCTTCGTGCACAGGGGGGCAGCATGATCCGCATCCCGCTCCTCGCCGTGCTGCTTCTCGCCCCGGCCGCCTTCGCCACCGGGGAGCGAATCACCCTCGCCGGCGCCGCGACGTCCCTCAAGGACACGCTCTGCATCTCGATGACCTGCGTCGCGGGCGGCGGGAAGGACTTCGCCATCACGGGCCGCGCGGTGAAGGGCGGTGTCGAATTCACCGTGGTCAGCTCGACCGGCCAGCACCGGTTGACCCACATCGCGCGGCTCAACGCCAGCGGCCAGGTCGGCTCTACTGACCTCGTGCACGCCACCTCGCTCGTCGTGCAGGCCATCGAGAAGGGCCC
>JBBRUE010000425.1:0-6345 GCA_038248085.1 Myxococcales bacterium
GGCTGTGCATCGGGAGCGAGCACGACACCATCGCCGCCGAACTCTCTTCGCGGATCCCCGAGGCGTGCCTGTTCTTTCCGGGGAACGCGCTGGCGGCCTTTGTGCTGCCCACCAAGGCTGGAGAGCCGCCCGACGACGACCGCCGCTACACCGTGCTCGACATGCCGTACCGGTGGGAAGGCGTGACGCTCTTCGATGCCGCGCTGGCGCAGGTGGCGAGGGCCCATGGCAAGTGGGTGAACATCTGGACCGTCGACGATGCGGCCGAGATGCGCAGCGCGATCGCAGACGGCGTGGGAGGGATCATGACCGACCGACCCGACGTGCTGCGGGCGGTGCTGTCGTCGTGAGCGCGCCGAACTGACGGTCGGCTCAATTCGCGCGGGGGCGGGGCTGGGCGCCCCCGGCGGACTGGGGCGTCAGGCCGAGGCTCTCGCGAATGGCGAATACCAGCACGCCAGGGGTGAATGGTTTCTGCACGAAGCGGGCGCCCTGGGCGATCAGCCGCGCCGTCGCCTGGGGATCAGGCGCGAAGCCCGAGACGAGCACGACGCGCATCGAGGGAAACCGATCGAGCAGGCGCTGCGCGAGCCACAGCCCGTCCTTGCCCGGCAAGAGCACGTCGGTCACCAGCACGGGCAGCTCGGAGAGGTTCATCGCAGCGGCCATGGCCTGCTCGGCGTTCGCCGCCGAGACCACCTGAAAGCCCTCGTGGCTGATCAGCCGAACCATCAGCGACCGAACGTCAGCGTCGTCGTCGACCACGAGCACGATCGTCTCGTTGCTCCGCCCGGTCCGGCGGGCGGAAGCGCGCTTCGCCGGAGCCTCGACCGTGGGGGCGGCGTCCTGCGCCCGGGGCAACCAGATGCGGAACTCGGTCCCCTTCTCCGGTTCCGATTCCACCTCGATGACGCCGCCCAGCGCCTTCACCACGCCGAACACCGTCGCCAGGCCGAGCCCGGTTCCGATGCCCGGGGGCTTGGTGGTGAAGAACGGTTCGAAGAGATGGGCGCGCGCCTCGGCCGAGATGCCGCTGCCGGAGTCGGCGAAGGTGAGCAACACCGCGTCACCCACCGACGAGCCCGGCGCGTTCCGGGCCGTCAGCCGCAGCGTGCCTCCGTTCGGCATTGCGCCGCGGGCGTTGGCGGCGAGGTTCATGACGATCTGATCGACCTGCGCCGGTCCGGTGAAGAGCGCCCAGATCTCCGGCTGGATGTCGATCACCACCCTGACGCGCTCACCGACCAGGCGCGTGGCGAGCTCGGCGGCCCGCTGCAGCAGGGGCCCGGTTTCCACGCGGGAGGAGAGCACCACGTCGCGGCGGCTGAAGGCGAGGAGCTGCGAGGTGAGCCCGCTCGCCCGGGAGATCGCCTCCTGGACGTCGTTGAGCTCGGCGCGCGCGGCGTTCTCCACCGGGAGCGCCTGCGACGCCAGCGTGGTGCAGGTGCGCATCACCGAGAGGAGGTTGTTGAAGTCGTGCGCGATGCTGCCGGCGAAGCGGCCGAGCGCCTCCATCTTCTTGGCGTGCTCGAGGTCGGCCATGGCGCGCTCGGCGGTGACGTCGCGCGCGGCACACAGCAGCAGCGCACCGTCCTCCGTGGGGGAGACGACGCACTCGAAGCGCCCCACCACCCCGTCGGCACGGCGGCGACGCACCTCGGAGCGGGCGATCTGCCCGGCGCGGGCCAGCGTCAACAGCATCTCGAAGGCCGCGGCATCGGGCTCATCGACGAACGCGTCCCGAACCGGGCGCCCGTTGGGGTCGAGGCCGAGCACGCGCTGGAACGAAGGGCTGGCCCAGGTGATGACGTTGCCCGCGTCGATCAGCGCCACGAGGTCCATCGTGTTCTCCGCGATGACGCGGTAGCGGGCTTCGACGTGGGCGGTCCGGGCCTGCTGGGCGGCGACCTCCTCGAGCAGCCCGGCGAAGGTGCGGCCGTGAAGCGCGACGACCACGGCGGTCAGCATGACCAGCACGACCGCGTTGAGCACCAGTTGGGCGGGCTTCGTCGGAACGACGTCGATCTCCATGAAGATCACGGCGATCGCCACCGCGGAGAGCGTGGCGCCCCAGAGCGCCGCCCTCAGCGCCCGCCCGTCCAGGGTCGCCAGCGCCACGACGACCCCGAGCGACCCGTAAAACGGGGCGGCGCCGACCTCGCGAGACATGGCCACCGCGATCACCGAGCCCAGGCAGGGCACCGCGGTGAGCCACAACCCGGCCACCGTCCCGTAGCCCAGGCGCGCCAGCATGCCCGCGGCGACGCACAACAGCGAGAGCACGACGACCAGGGCGATCATCGCCACGCGCATCGTCCCCTCCCGTACGAGGACGGTCTGGACGATCACCGGAATGCCGGCAAAGGCCACCGCGTAGCCCAGTACCGTGGCCATGCGCTGTCGCCGCGCGGCATCCGCAGACTTCACTTGTTTGTAGAAGCTGGTGGCCCCCCCACCAGCCGCCGGTTCCGGCAGCATGGGGCGTAGTCAACCACCGGCAGGCTCACCGACTCAAGTCACGGGTGTCCGCGACCAGACGGGTCTGCAATGACTCGAACACCTCGCGCTCGTCGCAGAACTCACAGGCGGACCTCGACGGCGTGGGTCTGGCCATCGGTGAACTTCACCACCACGCGGGCGAGCGCTCCGACCAGACGCTCCGGGAGGCCGAGGTCGAAGTGCAGCCCCAGATCTCCCGGGCGCGAGGGGACGGGCCGGTCGGGGGCATCGCTGCGGTAGACCGCGGCCGTCGCGAACCGGTCCAGTCGCTGGGGTTGAACCACCACCTGGACGCTCTTCTTCGAGCGGAAGATCAGCACCTTGAACTCGCGGTGCTCTTCGACGATCTCGGGGGCGGTGCGCTCGACCGGCAGGGGCACGGGAGCGCGGGGTGAAGCCACTTCGTCCTTCGTCTCTTCGGTGATGGCGGCCTCGGCGGCGTCCATCGCGGCGAGCGCCAACTTCAGCTCGGGGTCGGCGTCGGCTTGAATTCGAATCGCCTCACGCTCTCCGGGGCTGGCGACGCCGAGATCGAAGCGGAGCAGATCGTCGAAGCTGACCGGGCGGCCGCGCTTGCGGGTGACCTCGGCATTCGCGCTCTTGAACTCCGCGGGCATCGAGCCCTTCACTTCACCGCCCAGCACCTTCACCAGCTGATCGTCGTCGATGCCGGTGCGCTCCGAGTACCACCAGGCGGCGCCGCGAAACCCGGTGTCGAGCAGGGCGGCTTCGGAGCGGCGCGCACCGTTGAGCGCGGTGAGGCTGACCACGGTGCCCCGACAGGCCTGGTCGACGGTGCCGACCGCGGCACGCAGGCGGCTCAACAACCCCTTCGCGTCGGGCCGGGCCATCGCCTCGAGGGCGACGAGGGCTGACTCGAGCCGATCGCGGGCCTGGAGATCCTGCACGGCCCACTGGGCCATCGCCTCTCCAGCTTCCGGGCTGTCGGGGATCGCGGCCTCGACGGCCTGGCTGGCGGCCCGCTTGAGGCGCGCGGTGAGCTCGGCGACCTGCACGCCATCACCCCAGGCGCGCAGGCCGGTCTCGGTGATCGCCCCGAGGGGTTTGGTCACTGCCGCCGCCGTGATGCCCAGCGCGCTCGTGCGCCGGAGCACGTCACCGGCCGCCTCGAGCACCAGGCCCACCACCACCGCGCCGTCGCCGGGCCGCTGTCCTGCTTCCAGCTCGTGGTGAAGGGCTTCGAGTTCCGACAGGCGGGCGGCGTACTTCTGGCGGGACGACGGATTCATTTACGACTCCTCGGTCTGACCCTCTTCACGCTGACGCGCTTCGAGGATGTAGAGCTTCAGCCACGCCTGCGCGCGGCTGACACGTTTGTAGGAATTGACGACAGTGATCCCGAGGGCCCTGGAGACCTCCTCGTGATCGTCGAGATCCTGGTGGTGGTAGAGATCCCACGCGGCGGCCTCGTTGGGGTGCTCTTCCTTGAGCCGCTCCCAGGCCTTCCAGTACTCGCCGTGCGCCTCGGCCTGGTCGGCGACGGCCCTGGCCTCGGTGATCGAGCGCTGGGCCTCGGGGAAGCTGGTCTCCGGCTCGTCGCCGTCTTCACCGACGGTGGTGCCGGGGTCGAGCTCTTCGCGCTGCCGGCGGTACCGGTCGATGGCGCAGTGCTTGACGATGCGCAGGAAGAACGTCTTCGGCGACGCCGCCTTCCCGGGGACCTGCTCCGACACGCCGCGAAACTGGTCCAGGCCCTTCGCCATGAACTTGGCGACGGCGTCCTGGAAGATCTCGTCGGCGTCGTCGGGGGAGCCCCTCATGAAGGCGCCCTGGACCCGGCGGATGACGGTCGTGCAGGCGTCTCGCCAGCGAAAGACGAGCTCCCCGAGGGGGCGCTTGTAGTCCTGGCCCAGCGCTTTGCGCCGGGCGATGTCTGCGAACAGTTCGTCGTCGTTGAGCATGGGCGAGGGCCCGGGACCATACCGGCTCACACGACGGGGCCGCAGCGTTCCTGACGGACGCTCGGCAGAAATGCGTTGGTCAGGAAGAAAAGGGGGCTTCGTCCTTCTCGGCAAGACGCCGGACCCGGCCGTCAAAGCCCTACACGCTTCCGCGGAAACGCGGCCTCGAACGGGGTGTCCTCCTTTCCGGAGGCCCCCACCGCGGCTTTGACACTCGGGTCCACCAGCGGCTGTTCACTTTCGTCGTTTTCATCCGTCTTGCGCCCGGCCGTGGAGGCCGTACACGCCCACTCGGGCGCATCTCTTCGAAGGACGCCACACCATGAGCCGCACCATCGTCGTCGGAGATCTTCACGGTTGTTTCGACGAGGCCGTCGAGCTGCTCTCCGCACTCCAGGTCACTTCCTCGGACCGGGTCATCTTCGCGGGCGATCTCGTCGACCGGGGCCCCAAGCCGCGTGAATGCGTCGAGCTGGCGATGCAGCACGAGTGCGTGCTGGGCAACCACGAAGAGAAGCACCTCCAGCAGCGCCACAGCCCGGCCGCGAAGCTCTCGCCCGCGCACCTCTTCACCCGCGACGCGCTCGAGCCGCAGCACTACGCGTACTTCGAGCGACTTCCCCTCTTCATCCGGTTGCCGGAGTTCGGCGCGGCGGTCGTGCACGCTGGCGCATTCCCCGGAGTGCCGCTTGAGGCACAGCGCGCCAACCACCTGCTGCACGTGCAGCACATCAAGCCGCCTCACCCGAAGAGCTACTGGCCGTCGAAGGCGCCGGTCGACTTCTCGTTCTGGACGAACTTCTGGGCGGGTCCGGAGCGGCTGATCTTCGGCCACTCGGTGCTCGATCGCCCGCTGGTGAGCCGGTGGGCGGTGGGCGTCGATACCGGGGCGGTGTTCGGCCGTGGGCTGACCGCGCTGGTGCTCCCCGACTGGGAACTCAAGACCATCGCTACGCGCGACTACTCGGGCGGGCGGAAGACGGTCGCGAGCTACCCCGTGCACGACGACGTGATGGCGTTCAGCTGATCACTTCTTGCCGGTGAGGATCTCGAGGCTCAGATCCATCGCCCGCGCGGAGTGCGTCAGCGCGCCCATCGAGACGTAGTCGACCCCGAGCTTCGCCAGCTTCGGGAGCCGCTCGGCGGTCACCCCACCCGACACCTCGAGCTCGACGCGCCCGTTGGCGAGGGCCACGGCGGCCTTCACCTGGGCGTCGTCCATGTTGTCGAGCATGACGATGTGCGCGCCGTGCTCGATGGCCTCGCGGAGTTGATCGAGGTTGGTCACTTCGATCTCGATCTTCACCAGCCGCGGGGCGTTGGCCCTCGCGCGGGCCAGGGCCTTCGGGATGGAGCCACCGACGGCGGCGATGTGGTTGTCCTTGATGAGCACGCCGTCGAAGAGCCCGAAGCGGTGGTTATGGGCGCCGCCGTCCTTCACGGCCTGCTTGGCGAGGCCTCGCATGCCCGGGGGCGTCTTGCGGGTGTCGAGGATCTTGAGCTTGCTGCCCTTCACTCCGTCGATGAGCGCGACGGCGTTCGCGGCGGCGGTGGCCATGCCGGCGCAGCGCTGCACGATGTTGAGGGCGGTGCGTTCGCCGATGAGCAGGCTGCGGAGCGGACCCTTGAGCGTGGCCACCCGCTGCAGCTTGCTGGTCTTCTCGCCGTCGCGCGCCTCGAGCTTCACCTGCACCGAGGGGTCGACCTTCTCGAAGGTGCGTACGAAGGCGCCCAGGCCCGAGAGCACCATGGGCTCCTTGGCCCAGAGTTCGGCACGACCCGCGGCGTCGACGGGAACCAGGGAGGAGGTGGTGACATCACCGGCGCTCCCGAGATCTTCGTCGAGGGCGAGGTCGATCAACCGGTCGAGATAGCTGTTCATGGCGCCTTGTTTCCTCTCCCTGCGAATGCGGGGAGAGGGCCA
>JBBRUE010000426.1:0-6345 GCA_038248085.1 Myxococcales bacterium
CGATGGTCACCGCGCCGGTGGGCCTCGGCGGCACGGTGGGGCCTGACGCGCGCGCGCTCGGGGTCACCGTCGAGGTGCAGGTGCCCGAGTACCTCGACGTCACGAAGGTCGAGCTGTACCTGGCGCGTTGAGCCGATCGCTCAGCAACACCGGCGAGAGCTGCGCGGGCTGGTCGACGCCGACGTCGACCCAGGTTCGCCAGCCGGTGGCCAGCGACGCGTAGTGGGTGTCCGACACGCCGGTGCCGGCCACCAGCAACCCGCGAGAGAGCAGGGTGAACCAGTCGTTGAACTTCGCCCGCGCCAGCGTGGTGGTGCCGTCGAAGTGATCGTCCCCCGGGTTGAGGATCTCGAAGGCGTCGAAGTCGGCGCTGATCAGCTTCGTGTCGTCGGCCGTCGCGCCGGCCTGCGGCGACATGCGCAGCGTCGCCGGGTCGACGTGCGTGGCCAGGGTGTCGGTGTCGATTTGCAGCGCGGTGAAGCCGCCGAGCGACCCCCGCGCGTGGTTGACCTGCACGGTGCGCGCGCCCAGGCGGCGCCCCTCGGCGAAGATCTCTCCCACCGTGAGCGTGGGTCCTTCACCGCCGGCCCAGTCGAGCGCGCCGCCGTTGGTCCGGTTCGACGGGTCGAGCGTCAACGGGAAGAGGTTGTAGTGGCCCCATTCCATCGGGCTCACCTCCTCGCCGATCACCGAGCCGAGAAAGGGGCCCAGGCCCGTCTGCGCGATGATCGGCCCGAAGTCGGTGATCGCGTCGTGGTCGGTGCTGACGATCACGTCGAGCCCGTCACCGGCGAAGGTGAGCGCCCGCTTCGCGTTGTCGACGATGGAGTCGGGGCTGTTGACCGCGTGCACGTGGAAGTCGGCGCTCATCCACCCCGTGGTGTCGAGCACCCGGGCGAGCACCGCGTTGACCGTCGCGTCGGCGGTGCGCAGGTCGATCGGCTCGCCGGGGCTCGTGGGGTAGGTGTTGGGGTGCACCGAGTACTCCGGGCCGCGGCTGACCAGCGCGAGGTACTGGCCCGCGGGCAGGTCGAAGGTCGCCGTGCCGCTCGGGCCGATCCACCCGATGAAGGCGACCTGGTCGGGCACCGGGTCCTTGGTGACGTCGGAGTACAGCACCAGCTGCTTCTGCGGCACCGCGCAGGGCCCGTTGGGGCACAACACGGTGACCTTCGCCGGCATCGGGCCCCCGTTCGCCTCGCGCACGGTGACGGTCAGCTTGCGTGGCAGGTCGAGCGTGAGCGCGATCGTCGAGGGCGCGGTCGAGAGCGTGACGGCCTGCTTCCCGCTCGGAGCATGCCCCGCCGCCCACGCTGAGACCTGGTAGCCGCGCACGGGGAGCGTCCCGCTGAAGGCCCCCGTGGTGTCGGTGAAGAACACCGCGCGGCCGTTGGGGCCTTCGAACACGACGCGCGCCTTCTCGAGCGGCTGGCCGTTGCTGCGCACCGTTCCGGAGAAGGTGCCCAGGGTGGTGCCGGTGATCGCCGCGCGGGAGGTCTCCACGAGGTTCCCGATCTCCCCGAGATCCTTCGCCACCCAGAAGTCGCGGGCGATCACCGAGAAGCCCAGCGGTGGAATCCGCAGCTCGCCGTCGCGCGGCACGTCGCGGCTCTCCTGCACCCACGAGCCCAGCCCCAGCAGCCCGTTCGCGCCGATGATCGTCCCGGTGATGCCGGCCACCGAGAGGGTCGCGTTCTGCGGCTCGGGAATCAGCGGGCTCCCCGCGCGCCACGGCGAGTAGCCGTACGCGACGCCGTCACCCTGGTAGCCGTACCAGGTCATCTGGTCGAGCGAGAAGCAGACCCCGCCGAAGCCGAAGCCGTCGGTGCAGCCCCGCGGGTTGAAGAACTCCAGCACGTAGCCGGGGTCGGTGAGATCCCCGACCGCGAGCGCCGAGAAATAGCGAGGCTCGGTGCTGCAGAACGCGGTGATCATCCGCACCCGTTGCTCGCCGGGGTTGAGCAGGAAGTAGCTGGTGATGCGCAGCGGCATCGCGACGTAGGGGTCGGCGTAGGGCACCCGGCCCAACGACTCGGCCAGCTTGTTGCGAATCGAGAGGTAGTCGTTGGCGGCGTCGTTGCCCGAGATGGCGACGATGCTGGTGCCCCCATCGCTCCCGTCGGCCAGCACCTCGTACTGATCGGGCTTCAGCGTGCGGCCGAAGTTGTAGAGCAGGCCGATCTCGCCGAACTGGTCGTTGCCTGCGCCGGCGCCCGCGAGGTCGGCGTCGATGATCGTCCCGCCATAGGGCAGGGGGCCGAAGGCGCGACCCTCGGCCTGCACCACCACGCGGATCTTCTCGTTCTCGAGGAGGTAGTCGCCGAGCTTCCCCACCGCGTTGGGCCCGGCGAGCAGCTGGCCGCTCGTCTCGATCTTCTGCGCGTGCGCCTGGCCGGTGCCGGCGAGGAACGGGCCGAGGTCGACGTCACACCGGCCGGTCGGGGGGCCGGCATCGAACCCGCCGCCACCACCGGACCCTCCACCGACCCCTCCGTCATCGGAGGGGGTGATGCCGCACGTACACCCGGCGAGCAACGACATGAGGAATAGGGGAACGAAGCGCCGTGACACGTTCGTCACGATAGCCCCCTCGCTCTACTTTTTCTTCGCTACCACCCGCCAGGCCGCGATCCACAGCTCGGCCTCTTTCCGGGTCAGCCGCGCCCGGGCCAACGACGCGACCAGGTCATCGACCGCGTGCCGGTCATCTTTCTCGGTGCGCAGGAACCCGGCCGCTGCGAGCCCCAGGCCGATCGACTCCCGCACCTGTCGCAGCTGGGCATCATCGGCCAGCGCCGGGCCGGCCCCGGTCACCACCCCGCGGCGCCCCATCGCGAGCTCGTACGCGTACACCACCACGGCCTGCGAGAGGTTCAGCGAGGGCTGCTCCTCCGCTGAGGGAATGAACGACAGGGCATGACACTGCTCGAGGTCTTCGTTGGTCAGCCCGTGGCGCTCGTCACCGAACACCAGGGCCCACGTCTCGTCGCCCCGTTCACCGGCCGCCTGGGCCAGCTCGTGCGGCGTCATGCGGCGCTTTCCGTCGATCAACCGCATCGTCGTGCCCACCACCCACGAGCAATCGGCGATCGCCTCTGCGAAGCGGTCCACCCGGCGCACGCTCTCGAGCAGGTCACCGGCCTTCACCGCGAGCCGGTTCAGGCCCGGGACCTCGAGCAGCTGGGGGTTCGGCGAGACGACCACCCAGTCGCTCACCCCGAAGTTCTTCATCGCGCGCGCGATGGCGCCGAGGTTGTCCGCGTTGCGGGGCCGGAGAAAGACGAGGCGCGGGGGCTTCATGGGGCGCCTGTTACCTCCTCGCTGGCGATCCCGGTATATGCGTCTGCCCATGAGCAGCAGCACCCCCGCGCCGTCCCTGGCGATCATCAGCCCGCTGAAGGACTTCCTCTTCTTCTTCGCGTCGGCCGGCGTGGTGCTGCTCGCCTGGTTCGCCTCGTCGGTGATGCACGTCGATGGCTACACCATCCTCGCCACCGTCGCGGTCGTCTCGAACGGCCCGCACCTCGTCTCCACGTGGACACGCGTCTACTTCGACCCGAAGGAATGGAAGGCGCGGCCCATCCCCACCGTCGTCGTGCCGCTGGGCATCTTCGCGCTGGTGTTCTTCGCGAACTGGAAGCTCGAGGCCCTCGGGCCGCGGGTGCTCAACTCGACGATCCTCTACTGGGCGACCTGGCACTTCGTCGCGCAGAACTGGGGCATCCTCCGCATTTACCAGCGCAAGTCGGGCGAGGCGCTCACCGCCATGCCCCTGCAGCTCGAGCGGCCGTTGCTGCTGCTCATCGTGCTCTTCTGCATCACGCACCGGCTCTACACCGGGCCCCGCACGCTCTTCGGCGTCGAGGTGCTGTACCTGAAGCTCCCGTACCCGCTGGTGATGGGCCTGCTCGCGCCGATCGCCGTACTGCTCGGGGTGCTGCTCGGGGTGCGCCTCCGTGAACGGAACGCGCCCCACGCGAAGGCGGCGTGGCTCCGGCTGGCGTTCATCGGCTGCTCGTTCATCGGCTTCTTCGTGCCCTTCCAGTTGATCACCAGCGACGACACCTCGGCCTTCGCCGCCGCCGCCGCCTGGCACGGCTTCCAGTACCTGGGGATGGTGCGCCACTACCACCGCAACACCTGGCGCAGCGGCGTCGATCCCAACGCGAAGGTGATCTCCTGGCTCTCGCAGCCGGGGTGGTCGCGCGGGTTGCTCTACTGGGCGCTGTTGATGTCGCTCGCCGGCGGCGTGTACGTCGTGATCTTCGCGCTCTCGCTGGTGACGCCGTGGAGCTTCTACACGTGGGCCGGCGTGGTCTGGGTGAGCCTCACGCTGTCGCACTATTGGATCGACGGGGTCATCTGGAAGCTCCGACGCCCCGAGCTCGCGCAGCGCGTCGGCATCTCTGTCCCCGGCTGACGGTCCTCGCCGAAATGACCGGCGAAATCACCGCGAATTGCCAACGCCGCTGACAACCAGGCCCTGAACTTCCCAGCCGCCGACGTGGAGAACTCTCCCACTATGGCCCCTGTCGGAACGTTGCGAGTCGGGATGCGGAGCGCCGCGGTCACGCAGCTGCAGCAGCAGCTCGAGAAGGCCGGCACCTTCAGGGGTCCCGCTACTGGCTACTTCGGGCCGATCACCGAGGGCGCGGTGAAGGCGTTCGAGCGCACGCACCATCTCCACGTCGACGGCATGGCGGACCCCGTCACCCGCGCGGCGATCGCCCGGGCCGCGACCCCCGCGGCGCCTTCGACCACGCTCAAGCCCGGTATGCAGGGCCCGAAGGTCACCGCGCTGCAGGCCGACCTCCGCAAGCTCGGTTTCTTCCACCGCGCGCCCACCGGCTTCTACGGCGACGTCACCCGCGCCGCGGTCCGCGCCTTCGAGCGGAAGAATGGCCTGCCCGCCGACGGCATCGCCGACCCTCGCGTGCTCGCGGCGATCGCCACGCGTGCGCACGCGGCGGCCCCCGTGGCTCCTGCTTCGCCCGCGGCGGGAACGAACTGGAAGACGATCAAGGCTCCGCCCAGCGACTACCGCATCGTGAGTTTCCGCGGCGTGAAGGTCGACGTGCGCACGCGCGTGATGATCGAGCGCGCCGAGGCGAACATGCACAAGCTCGGAGTCCCCGGCCGGCTCAGCTTCAGCCAGGGCAGCTTCAACCACGGCGTCTCCGCGAGCGCGGGCACGCACGACGGCGGCGGCGCCCTCGACGTCCGCATCGGCCAGTACTCGTCGCGCACCGCCGACCAGGTCGTCAAGGCGATGCGCATGGCCGGGTTCGCCGCCTGGCGCCGCGGTGTCAACGACGGCTTCGCACCGCACATCCACGCCATCGCGATCGGAGATCGCAAGGCTTCTCCGCTCGCGAAGCAGCAGGTCGCCGAGTACCGACGTGGAGGCGACGGCCTGCGCGGCTCGCGTCGCGACATCCACCTCACCTCGGCCGGTCACTCCATCGGGCGCCCGGTCCCGAACTGGGCCGCCTGATCAGAAGGTGAAGCCCACGCCGGCGTAGGGGCCCATGAAGACGTCGCGGTGGATGATGCCGTCCACCGCGCCGCGATCGTCGAGCACCTGCGTCCGCCATCCGAGGCGGAACCCGACAGCCCCTGAGCCGATGACCAGGCCCGCGCGCCAGTCGAGCTGCCAGAACGGGTACACGGTCGCGTAGACGCTCGACTCGAACGCCAGCGGTCCGGCGATCCACAACGTGCCTGAGAACCCCGCGCTCGGTCCGAAGAAGACTGCGCTCGGGGCGAAGATGGTGTCGACACCCAGCTCGGCGCGCAGCCGGCCGTATTGCCCCGTCAAGAACGCGAAGCTGAGGTGCGCGTTGAGCTGCTGCAGGTTGTCCGTGTCGCCCGATCCGTCGTCGGCTTTCACCGAGATGTTCTGGCCGGAGATGTTGAAGCCCCAGCGTTCGCCCTCGAAGCTCCCGCTCACCCCGAGCGTGAAGCCCTTCTGCTGGTTGCCGACGAAATAGAGGAGTTCCGCGCCCGCGGTGGCGCGCAGGTGAACGGGCTCGCTCTCTTCGACCGGAACGCCCGTGTTCACGTAGCCGGGGGGATAGCGATGGGAGCTGTACCCGTACCAGGGCACGAACGCCCCGCCGTAAAATCCGTACCCGTAGGTCGGCGCGTACCGCGAGGCGCGGGAGGTGCTGGATCCCGACGACGACGACGATCCGCTGCGCGAGGAACCCACCGACGAGGCGCCGTGCGTACCGCTCGAACCCGAAGAAGAAGAGGAACGCCCGCTGCTCCCACCACTGCCCGACTTGCCGAAGCGCGCCTCGGCGATCCCCGCGTGGAGCAGGGCGATCGTCAACGAGGTCATCA
>JBBRUE010000427.1:0-6339 GCA_038248085.1 Myxococcales bacterium
CGACGATGACCGACTTCGAACGGGTGGTGCGGCCCGACGTGGGTCTCACCGCGAACCTGCTGCGCTGCGCGAACTCGGCGTACTACCGGGGCGCTCGCGAGATCACCTCCGTGCGCGACGCCATCACCCGCATGGGCATGCGACGGGTCTTCGAGGTCGCCGCCGGCGGCTCGTTCGCCAAGGCCATTCCCGCGGTGCTCTCGGGCTACGGCACCTCCGCCGAGACCTACTGGGGGCATTCGATCGCGGTGGCGGTGCTCGCCGATCGCGTCGGGCGCGAGGCCGGCTTCACCTACCCCGATCTCGCTTTCACGGCCGGCCTGCTCCACGACCTGGGGAAGATCGTCGTCGCCGGCTGGCTCGACACCAACCCCGCGCTGGGCGCCAACGCCGCCGCCCTCGCCACCCCCGAACTCGAGATCGGGTTGCTCGGGGCCAGCCACGCCGAGCTCGGTGAGGCGCTGTGTCACAAGTGGAATCTCCCGAAGGACATCGGGGCCGCGGCGCGCTGGCACCACGCCCCCGGTGATGCGCCCACCGCGACCCTGCGCTACCTCTCGACCGTGGTGCGGGTCGCCGACGATGCCGCCCACGCGGCCGGCTTCGGCGAAGGGGGCGAAGGCGTAGACCTCGACCTCGAGTCGCTCGAACGCCTGAGCCTCACCGCCGATCGCGTCGCCAGCATCGTCGAGGCCGCCAAGCCGGAGATCGAGCGCACCCGCGACATGCTCGCTGCGGCCAGCGGCCGCACCGCCCGCGCTGCGTAGAGGCTGGCGGGAAGGCGGCACCACCACCGCCGCTCGAGCGTGTCGCTTCGCGTGGAGGCTCCGCGTCTGGAACGTGAGCGCACGCGAGAGGCGAAGGCGCAGCGGTGACCATCGCGGGCCAGTGGCCAGGTGACGCCCGAGGCCGAAGGTGCGAGGCGTCGCCCCGCAGACCCTCAGCCCATCAGCATGCGCACGCGCTCGCCCAGCCCGCTCGACAGCCGCTGGATCACGCTGTCGTCGATGCCCAGCAGCGACCGGCCGATCATCACCAGGGCGTCGACGTCGGACGGGTCGGTCTTCCCGACGTACACGCCCTCGCGCTTGGTGATCGCGTTGGCGAAGCGCACGCAGTTGGGCACCGAGAGGCGATCCCCACCGTTGTACTCGTTGCAGTCTTGAATCGCGCTCGTCACCGACTCGGGGAAGCCCCACTTCGTCACCAGCGCCAGGCCGACCGGCCGGTGCACACGGTTGACGACGTCGATCCACACCTCGGGGTCGATCCACACGTTGGTGCGCGTGCCGACCACCGACTTCTCGGCCTCGAGCAGCAGCCACGCCACCACGGGTTTGCCGATGTCGTGGAGCAACCCGGCCAGGTAGGCGGCCTCGGTCTCGGCGACCCCGCACAGCGCGGCGACGTCGCGCGAGAGCATCGCCACGCCCAGCGAGTGCTCCCACATGCCCCGGGTCGCATCGACGATGCGTTGGTCCCTCGACTCGAAGAGCCGGTGCGCGCTCGCCTCGACCAGGGCGGCCCGCAACCGCTCGGGTCCCAGGCGGGTGAGCACCTGGGGCAGGCTGCGTGCGCGCTCGGTGCCCCCGTGCTGTACGGCGTTCGCCGCGCGCAAGACCCGCGCGGCGATCACCGCGTCACGCTCGATGAGCGACGCGGCGTCCTTCGGCGAAAAGCTGGGGTCGCGCAGCAACGCCATCGCCTTCATCACCATCGCGGGCGGCGGTGGCAAGTTGAGCTGGTTGTCGGCGATCCGCTTCTCCAGGATGGTCTGCGCCTCCTGGGCCAGGCGATCGGCGACTGGGGTCGACATGGGTCATTCCTTCGCGGGCGTCAGGCGGCCCGCGCGCGTGCTTCGTGGACCGAGGGGCAGATCACCAGCTTGGCCGTCTCGTCGAATTTCTTGAGCAGCACCGAGACCTCGGCGCCCGCCACCAGCTTCACCTCGATGCCCCGCTTGCTGGCCTCTCGCTTGATGTCGAGCACCAGCCGCGGCGTGCGGTCCGACTTGATGGGCGAGTTCGTGAGGTCGACGATCACCTCGTCGAAGCACGCCGCGGCCAGCTTCTCGATGTTCTCCTCGAGCAGCTTGGTGACGCGGGTGAAGTACTTCTCGATGCGGTCTTCCTTGCCGGTGAAGGCGCCGATCCGCACCAGGTTCTCGTCGGCGACCACCAGCTCCTGGTCGTTGAAGTAGCGGATCAAGAAGTCGTCGATGCTGTCCTTGTCGAAGGGCTTGAACACCACGTCGTCGAAGCCGTGGGCCTGCTGCTCCTTCTGCACGTCGTTCGCGGTGCGCAGCGCGAGCGCGAGGAAGGCCGCGTGCTGCTGCAGCGTGCGCAGCTGGTTCATCAGCGCCGCCGAGTTGACGTCGGGAATGTCGGTGTCGACGAACACCACCCGGAAGACCTTCTCGCGGCACAGCGTGAGGGCCGCGGCGGCGCTCATCGCGCTGCCCACCGTCACGTGCTGCGGCACCAGCGTCTTGAGCTTCTTGTGCACGTTCTCCATGTCGTCGATGACCAGGATGTCGATGAACTGCTTGCCGGTCGGGTCGGTGCGCGACATCGGCACCGACGAGGCATGCGGGTTGCCCCCGCCGCCCACGCTCACGGCCGCGCCGACCGGGCCCGACAGCTTGAGCACCTTGAGCACCTTGGCCTTGAGCTCCTCGGGCTTGAAGGGCTTGAGGATGTAGTCCTCGATGCCGGCCTTCATGACGTCCACCATGATGCTCTTCTTCGACTCGCTGGTGAGCATCAGCACCGGGGTCTTGTTCCCGGCCTCGCGCATCTTCGCCAGCATGCCCGGCCCGTCGAGGTTGGGCATGGTCACGTCGAGGATCACCAGGTCGTAGGAGATCTCCTCGAGCTTCGCGAGGCCCAGGAGGCCGTCTTCGGCCTCGTCGACTTCGAAGCCGAGCTCGGCCACCTGCTTGGAGACGATCATGCGGATCGCCTTGCTGTCATCGACTGTGAGGATTCGGGACATGGTGTGTTTTTCCCCGCTTTGGAAAGGGCGACTTCAGGTGTGCGTGGTGACCTGGACTTCGAGGTGAATGTCTTCGCAGTCGGCGCGCAGCACGATCAGCTGCTGACCGCCGATGACCACCGCGCCGGGCCACGGCTCCGAACCCTTCACGATGCGGGGCAGCCCGAGGGCGGAATCGATCGACATCGCGCGCTTCACCTGCCCGGCGGTGATGTTCGCCAGCTCGCGCAGCGTGTCTTCCATCATCGAGACGTCGACCTCCTTGGGGGTGACGCTGAACAGCCGCGCCCCCAGCGCCTGGCAGCTCGCCTCGTCCCCCGCCACCACCACCGACACCGGCACCGCGCCGGCGATCGGCAGCACCGCCCGCCGAAAGGGGATCACCTCCGCCATCGGCACGAGGATGAACTTCACGTTCATCATGGTGGTCGTGACGCTGTTGACCATCGATGCCAACGAATCAGGTGATGGGAAGTTGCTCACGGAGACGCCTCCACAACCGCGAACGGCAGGTGGGAGGCACCGACTGCCTCACTCCGCGCCCACTTGAGCAACGGCCATGCCTCTGCATCAGGAACCCCGAGGTCCCTCATTGCGGGGGGTTCGCTGCCCCGGCCCGGGTCGATCGGACCCGGGCGAGGTCTGACGGGCCCTCACGTGGGGTCAAAGCCTTGGCGCCTGCACTGCGCCGGCGGTCGTCCGCTGCGCACTGAACTGGTGGCGCTCAGCCCAGGCGGGCGGCGAGCACGTCTTGCACGTCGAGCAACCCGACCGCGCGGCCTTCGGCATCGACGACCGGCAGCTGGTCGACCTGCAGCTCGCGCATCACCGCGGCGGCGGCGAGCACCAGCTCCTCGGGCCCGATGCACCGCGGCCGGCGGAACATCACCGCCGAAATGCGGCGCGCGAGGTCGAGCTCGTGCCGCTCCGCCAGCCGGCGGAGATCTCCGTCGGTGAAGATGCCGACCAGCCGGCCCTTGCCGTCGATGACGTTCGCCGCGCCGGGCCGACCGCGGGTGCGGGTCATCACCACCACCACCTCTTCGAGCGTCGCGGTGTCGCGAATGAGCGGGTTCGCCGCGCCGGTGCGCATCACCTCGCGCACCTTCATCACGCTGCGGCCCAGCTTCCCGCCTGGGTGGTAGAGCGCGTACTCCGACTCGGTGAACTCGCGGCGCCACGCCAGCGTCATCGCCAGGGCGTCGCAGATCGCGTGCAGCGCCGCAGACGAAGCCGTCGGCACCAGCCCCATCGGGCACGCCTCGTCGATCGGCCCCAGGTCAACCACCACGTCGGCGCCTTCCGCCAGCGCGGAGGTGTCGTCGCCGGTGAGCGCGATGATCGTCACCCCCAGGCGCTTGAGCGGCACCAGCAGGCGCACCACTTCTTCGGTCGCCCCCGAGTTCGAGAGGGCCACCACCACGTCACCCTTCGCCACGCGCCCGAGATCGCCGTGCGCTGCCTCCGCGGGGTGGAGGTAGAGGGACGGTACGCCCGTCGAGGCCAGCGTCGCCGACAGCTTCTGGGCGATGAAGCCCGGCTTGCCGATGCCGGTGCACACCACGCGCCCCTTCGTCGCCTGCAGCACCTCGACCGCGCGGAAGAAGCCGTCGCCCAGTCGCTCGCGCAGCGAGTCGATCGCGCGGGCCTCCTGGGTCAACACCTGCCGGGCATAGGCGAGCGCGCCGCTCTTCGTCGTCTTCCGCGCGTCTGGCTTTCGGCCGGGGCGAGCCATGGCCGACTCGTACCCCGGGCCCGGGCACCGGCCCAGCGGTTTCCCTGGCCGCGACGCTGACATGACGACGCCTCCGTGCCCGGGTGGGCACGGAGGCGTTCGAAGCGGGCTTCAGCTCACTGGAAGGTGCCGGTGAGGGGCGGCGAGGTCGTCTGCAGGCTGCGCACCGTGGTCTTGACCGTGATGGTGTCAGCCTCTGACGGGTTCATGTCCGAGGCCGGCGCGCCCGTCAGGGTCAGCGTCGCCGCGTCACCCCTGGCCCAGTTGCCGAAGGCCGTACGGTACACGCAGGCGGCCAGCGTGGTGAGGCAGTCGCCGGTGCCGGCCGGGTCGGTCAGGCGGCGCGGCTCGATCTGGAAGCCGTAGCCGTCGAGGTTGAGGAGCGAGGTGAGCACCACCGAGCCTCGGTTCGAGATGCGGGTGAAGAGGATGGGACTGCCCTGCTCGACGAGGTTGAAGTTCTTGTCGGGCATGAAGGACTCGATCGTCACCGAACCGGCCTTGGGAACGCTGAAGGGAGTGGACGGCGTGAAGAAGGCGATCGAGGGCTCAGCGTAGTCCGTGTACAGCACGTAGCTCTTCGTCCAGATCTTGGTGGTGCCGTTCCACACCCCGTTCGGGCCCGTCCACGCGCCGTTGCCGTCCACGTCGACGTAGTTCTCGCCCGGGTCCCACTCGTCGTTGTCGTTGGAGTCCACCAGGGGTTCTCCCTGGTCGATGAACTGCTCACCCGGGTCGCGCACGCCGTTGGAGTTCGAGTCGGAGAACCACTCCTCACCGTCGGTGTAGGCGATGAGCGTCACCAGCCCGTCGCGCGGGTTGCGGGTGACCGAACCGTCGAGCCGGCTGGGCTCGAGGGCCCGGGGGAAGGGGAACTGCGTTGCATTCGCCGCGAGCGCCGTCACGTCGACCGCCGGGAAGGTGCCGCTGGTGTCGAAGTTCACCGTGCCCCGGCCCTCGTTGGTACCGAGCGGCGGCACGTAGGCGGTGGTCGGCGCGCTGTTGGGAATGCTGCCCGCCTCGGCGAGGAACTGCACCGTGGTGCCCGTGCCGACCGGGTTGTTGTTGCGATCGACGAGGATGATCGTGCACGGGACGGTGAGCACCAGCGGCGGGGTGTTCGATCGGTAGACCGGGAGATTCACCTTCGAGCACTGCAGCTGGAAGCCCTTGCTCGCCGGCTTCGCGCCGCGCACGCCGATGGTGGGGCTGGTCGCCGAGATGCCGGGAATCACCGTCGCCGTCACCGAGAACGAGCCGATGGAGTCGCCCGACGTCACCACGGCGTCGACGAAGCCCGCCAGGTCGGTGACGCCGCTGGCCGTGACCTGGGTCCCGGCCGGCGCGTTGTTGAGGGTGAACGTCACCCGCACCCCCGACACCGGCTGCGGGGTGGTGCGCGAGTCGAGCGCGGTGAAGCGCAGCGTCGCCTGGGTGTTGAAGCCCGAGTTGCGCACGCCCATCACCGTGCAGGGTGCGCCGCCGCAGGTGGTGCTGGTGTACGAGATGGTACCGATGTTGAGGACGTCGACGTTCGCCGCGGCGGTGCGGCTCGAGGCCGGGTCGGTCGCCGTCACCGTCGCCATGCCGGAGACGCCCGTGTCGCGCAG